>DATFDU010000386.1:0-17497 GCA_035251915.1 Dongiaceae bacterium
GATCAATCGGCGCGGAAGAAGTACGGATCGAGCGCGCGCACTTCGGTGATCTTGTCGACCGGCAGCCTGGTGCGTTGCGCGGCCTTGTGGATCGACTCCGGGCTCGGGCCGTCATAGATGCAGAAGCTTTTGGTGCGGTCGGGCGTGAAATAGGAGTGCACCCAGGTGACGCCTTCCCGGGCGTTCTCTCCGACGACGTTCATGCATACCTGTGCGCCTTCGGCGTTCTGCGGGAGCCCGAGGCCCTGCGGGAAGCTGCGCTCGACGAGATAGCGTGGCATGGATTTCTCCTTTTCTGGTTCTGGCGGTCTAGCGCCGGTGGATGTAGTGCGTCCAGGTCGGCTGCTCGTCGCCCGGATGGTTCAGTCCGACATCGGCGAGCAGATGGTCCGACAGGGTCGCGAGCCGTTGTCTGCGCGCGCGGGAACGCGGCCATAGATGCCGCCAAAGCGTGCGGGCGACGTCCGGCAAGGCGGGTGTCTGCACAACGCGGCCGCTTCGCACCACAGGCTTGGTCGAGCTCATCGCTCGCTCCTCCCAACCTCACGCGCAGCGGCCAAAGAGATGCAGCAAGGGAGCCTTTCGCCGAAAGCCAGGAAAATGACATTGATGGACCGCGATCGTGCCAAGGCGCGATACCGCAGCTCGATCCCTGATCGCGTTGAGCGCGGGACTGGGATCGGTCGGACCAATCGGGCGGCGAGTCGCGTGAGACGGAAACCGATTAACGCTATTGGTTCGCCTGCCTCCGCATATTCCACACAGTCTATGCGCACAAATTCACCCTTTGCGCACACGCCAAGGACCAGAACAGGTTGGTCCACAGCCAGAAGGTGACATTAAGCCGCCAGGATCGTGCCACGGTGTAAAACTTGCTGGAAGTATGGCGTCCAGTCGGCGATAATTGTGGAACTTCTGACCAATGCTGCGGTGCTTCCAATGCTAGATGTGACCATCGTCTTGATGAATGACGGGTACGCTTCGACATCGATCGGACCCATGGAGGTGTTCTACGCGGCAGGGCGGATGTGGAACGTCCTCGACGGCCATGGTGCGGAGCCGCGCTTCCGCGTCTCGGTGGCATCGATCGACGGCGCGCCGGTGACCAGTGCCTATGGGCTCAGCATCTCGCCGCAATTGTCGGTCGATGCGATCGAGCGCACCGATCTCATCATGGTCTCGGCCTCAGGCCTCGAGCCGAATGCGTGGCCGCACAAGGCGGCGGAGCTTGCGCCGTTCCTGCGCAAATGGCACCGGCGCGGCGCCATGGTCGCCGGCCTTTGCACCGGCGTCGCGTTTCTGGCCGAGGCGGGATTGCTCGACGGCCGGCGCGCAACCACGCATTGGGGCGTCGCGCGCCGTTTCGAGCAGCTCTATCCGCGTGTCGACTGGCATCCGGAGGTGTTGATCACCGAGGATGGCGGCCTGTTCTGCAGCGGCGGCGTCTATTCATCGGTGGATCTCAGCCTCTACCTGGTGGAGAAGCTGTGCGGCCATCAGGTCGCGGTGGAATGCTCCAAGGCGCTGCTGATCAACATGCCGCGCTTCTACCAGTCGGGTTATTCGATCCTGCCGATCTCGCGCCCGCATTCCGACCAGAAGATTCGCCAGGTCGAGGAATATCTGCAGGCCAATTTCAGCAGGGCGCTGTCGATCGACGAATTGGCGCGGCTGGTGGGCATGAGCCGCCGCAATTTCCTGCGGCGGTTCAAGGCGGCGACCGGCGCCATGCCGGGTTCCTATCTGCAGATGTTCCGTGTCGCCGCGGCGCGCCAGATGCTGGAGGAGAGCGTGACGCCGGTGCAACGCATCGCCTCCGCCGTGGGCTACGACAACGTCACCTTCTTCCGCCAGATCTTCCGCCGCTATACCGGCGTCACGCCGGCGGAATACCGCAGCAACTTCAAGCCCATTCTATCGGTCGGAACGGAGATCGAAGAAGAGCCGATGGCGATGAGCATCGCCGTTTAGCGCAGCGCTGCCGCCGGCACTGATATCGGCGCGAGGCGCGTGCCGACCGATGCGAGCACAAGGTCGTAGGCCCGGTCGACGATCTCGTCGAGGGAGATGGTGCGCGCGAACATGGCCTTGGCCTGCGCCACGAATTCGTCGCGGCTTGGCATCTGCGGCAAGTGAAAGCCGGAGAGCACTTCGCTCGTTCGCTCGCTGGCTCGCGCAAGGCTTTCCTGCAAGCTCGACAAGGCGGGACCATGCAGCGTCGCGGCGATGGCCTGGGCGATGCGCTCCGAATTGAAATGCGCTGCCAGCTGCTCGGCCGCGCGATTGACGATGCGGGCCCCCAGCCTCTGCTCGTTGCGCAGCACATGCACGGGCGGCGTCTTGAGATCCCAGATCATCCCGGCCCAGGACATGGCCTTCAGGACGTAGTAGGCCACGTCGACTTCCCACCATTTGAAGCCCTGCCGCACGCTGCTCTGGTAGGCATGATGGTTGTTGTGCCAGCCCTCGCCGAGGGTGACGATCGCCAACAGCCAGTTGTTGCGCGAGTCATCGCCGGTTACATAGCGCTTGCTGCCGCTCACATGTGCCAGCGAGTTGATGCAGAAGGTCCCATGATAGACCAGCACCGTGCTCCACAGAAAGCCCACCACCAGTCCCGACGAGCCCGCGGTCAGCAGACACAGGATACCCAGCGCCACTGCCGGCAATAGTTCAAATTTCTTGAGCCACACCAGCTCGGGCCAGCGCGTGAGATCGGCCACTTTGCTCAGGTCGGCCTGATCGTGCTTTCGATCGAAGATCCAGCCGACATGGCTGTAGAAAAATCCCTTGCGGCGCGGCGAATGCACGTCGTCCTCGGTATCGGAATGAACATGGTGGTGGCGGTGCTTCGCCGCCCACCACAGCACGCTCTTCTGCGCGCTGCTTTGGGCGAGGACGGCGAGCACGAATTGAAGCGCCCGGCTGGTCGCGAAGGCGCGGTGCGAAAAGTAGCGGTGATAGCCGGCGACGACCGCAAACATGCGCAGGACATAGAGCGCGGCGCACAGCGCAAGGGCGGACCAGGTTACGCCGGTCCAGATGGCTGCAATGCAGCCGAGATGCACAAGCACGAACGGAATGGCGGACGGATACATGAAGTCGTCGCGACCGCCACCAGCGGCAGAATGCATCGCTCAGGAACCTTTCTTCACCGGCTTGGCGGTCTTGGGGAGCGCTTCGGCCGCTTCCCTGGCCAGACGCAGCGCCCGCAGGCGTTCGGTATTGGCGAGGACGGCGCGCCTCTCCGCCTCGTATTCCTTCATGGCCGCCGTCGCGTCGCGCTCACGGTCCTTTTTCATCGCTTCCCGTGCGGCGCGATCCGGGCGTGCTTTCGTCGCTGGGTCCGTCTGTTTGTCGGTTGGACGGCCTCTGAACTGCGGACGAAGGCGGCTCATGATCATGGGGTTAATTCCTTGAGAAATCTTCAACAAACAAGAACCCCGCGGCTGAAGAACAGACGCGGGGTGTCAAACCATGGGCCTTGCCGGTACATCCGCGGTCAAAGCGCCATGGTCAAGCTCGCTTAGGCGGTGCGCAGATTTTCCGCGGACGACTTGCCGGTCTTGCGATCGGCAACGACCTCATAGGAAACCTTCTGGCCCTCGTTGAGGCCGGCCAAACCGGCGCGCTCGACCGCGCTGATGTGCACGAAGACGTCCTTGCCGCCGTTCTCCGGCTGAATGAAGCCGAAGCCCTTCTGGCTGTTGAACCACTTAACTGTTCCCGTATCCATGGGAGTATATCCTTTCAGATGAGCGTATGCAGGCCGCTCGCTCGCGGCCGTTTAGATCGAGATTTTGGAGGAAGGTCGTCAGTCAGCGCGCTGTTCGCGGCGAGGCCAAGTCGTTCGGCAGAATCTCAACGGAACATACATGGTCCCTTATGCCCGTTTTCGCAAGGGAGAATCATGGCCAAGCCCAATTTTGTGGCCCTAAGCCAATAGGATTAGGCCCTTGGCGTTCCTAGCGCCGCGGCGGTCAGGGCGCCCAGGCTCTGCTGCTGCCTGCCGTGGGCGTCGAAATTGCCGGGATCGAGCCAGGTTTCGTAGGCGGCCTTCAGCGCCGGCCATTCATGGTCGATGATCGCGAACCAGGCGGTATCGCGGTTGCGGCCCTTGTAGATGGTGGCCTGGCGGAACACGCCTTCGAAGCTGAAGCCGAAGCGGGCGGCGGCCTTGCGCGACGGCTCGTTCAGCGCATCGCACTTCCATTCGTAGCGGCGGTAGCCGAGCTCCTCGAACACCCGGCGCATCATCAGATACATCGCCTCGGTCGCGGCGCGCGTACGCTGCAGGCGCGGGGAGTAGTGGATGTGGCCGGTCTCGATCACGCCGAACTTGGGATCGATGCGCAGGTAGGAGGCGACGCCGACCGCCTTGCCTGTGGTGCTGTCGACGATCGCGTGGAACAAGGGATCGTCGCCCAGGCACGTCGTCTTCATCCAGGCGCGGTATTCCGGCAGGGTGCCGAACGGGCCATAGGCCATGTAGGTCCAGGTGCGGCCATCGGCGTCGTCGGAGATCGCCTCGAACAGGTCGGCGGCGTGACGGTCGATCTCGATGGGCTCGATCCGGCAATACTGCCCCGCGATCGGCGTGCGCGGCGGCGGATTGACCGCCTTCCAATGCGGCACCTGATAGCCGACCGGCTGGCCCAGAGAATTGACCCGGTTGTTCATGCGCCCCCCACGCTGGATGAGTCCCGGGCCATCATAGAGCCTTTGCGGCCGCTCGCCACCGGTTTGGAAAAAAGCTGCAAATTGAATCGCTAAGAGGCGATTTCAAAGGTTGCGCGCGAGACGCCGCCCGGTAACACTTCGCCGATGTTGCCCGCGGCCGACAGCTATTCCACGCTTGCCAGCGATTTTCGCTGGCAGGTTCCGCAGCGCTACAACATCGGCGTCGACGTGTGCGACCGCTGGGCGGCCCGCGAGCCGGAGCGGATCGCCCTGACGTTCGTCGGCGCCGACAATCAAGCCTGCGACTACAGCTACGGCGAACTGCGGGACTGGTCGAACCGCCTCGCCAACCTGCTGCGGGACCTGGGGATTGCGCGCGGCGATCGCATTGCCGTGCTGCTGCCGCAGGCGCCGGAGACTGCGGTCGCGCATATCGCGTCCTGCAAGCTCGGCGCCATCGCGGTGCCGCTGTTTGCCTTGTTCGGTCCCGAGGCGCTGCAATACCGGCTGGCCAACTCCGGTGCGAAGGCAACGATCACCAATAGGGCCGGCGCCGACAAGCTGGCGGAGATTCGGGGCGAGCTGCCGGACCTCAAGCATGTGCTCTGCATCGATGGCGACGCGCCGGGCTGCCGCGATCTGGCAGCCGCGCTCGCGGACCAGCCGGCGGCGTTCGAGCCCGTCGATACCGCTGCGGACGATCCGGCGCTCATCATCTACACCTCCGGCACCACCGGCCAGCCGAAGGGGGCGCTGCATGCGCACCGCGTGCTGCTGGGTCATCTGCCGGGCGTCGAGATGAGCCACGACCTTCTGCCGCAGTCCGGCGACCGGATCTGGACGCCGGCCGATTGGGCCTGGATCGGCGGACTGCTCGACGTGCTGCTGCCGGCGCTGCATCACGGCGTGCCAGTGGTGGCGCGGCGGTTCGAGAAGTTCACCGGCGAGGCGGCGTTCCAGCTGATCCAGGATTTCGGCATCCGCAATGCCTTTCTGCCGCCGACCGCGCTCAAGATGATGCGCGCGGTGCCGGAGCCCGGGAAACGCTGGCGCCTCGCCATGCGCTCGATCGCGAGCGGCGGCGAAACCCTGGGCGCCGAGCTGATCGCGTGGGGCAGGCGGGTGTTCGGCCTCACCATCAACGAGTTCTACGGCCAGACCGAATGCAACATGATCGTGTCGTCCTGCGCGCAGCTGATGCCGGCGCGTCCGGGAATCATGGGCCGCGCCGTTCCGGGCCACCGGCTCGCGATCGTGGACGAGGCCGGGGTCGCGATGCCGCAGGGAACACTGGGCAACGTTGCAGTCAGGCGGCCAGATCCGGTGATGTTCCTGGAATACTGGCGCAACCCGGCAGCGACAGCGGCCAAGTTCGCCGGCGACTGGCTGCTGACCGGCGACACCGGAACGATGGATACCGAGGGCTGGATCAAGTTCGTCGGGCGCGACGATGACGTCATCACCTCCGCCGGCTACCGCATCGGTCCGGGCGAGATCGAGGATTGCCTGCTTGGGCATCCTGCGGTGCGCCTGGCCGGCGTCGTGGGCAAGCCCGATCCCGCGCGTACTGAGATCGTCAAGGCCTACATCGTGCTGAAGGACGGGCATGCGCCAAGCGAGACGCTGGCGCGCGACATCCAGGCTCATGTGAAGACGCGGCTGGCGGCCCACGAATATCCGCGCGAGATCGCGTTCGTCGACGCGCTGCCGATGACCACGACCGGCAAGATCGTCCGTCGCGAGCTGCGCGCGCGTGCCGCGGCCGAAGCGGGGAAGGCGTAGCGACTCAGACCGGCAGGGCTTCGCGCAAGCGGACCGGCGCTTGCGGCTCGGCGTCGGTTTCCGGCTTGGCGCGATAGGCGAGGGCAAGGAGATCGAAGCCGTCGCGCTGGGCCCTGACCGCGGCAAAGCCGGCGCGCAGCAGGTGTTGGGCAATGGTCTTCCTGGTGAAGCCCATCTTGTGCGCCATGAAGAGGTTGCCGGCGGCGAGGCTCTTGCGGAAGCCGTACAGCATGTCGACCGGGCAGATCGGGCCGCTCGGAGACATGTAGGCGGGGTCCTCGAGCTGGTCGGCGGCGATCAGCTCGCCCACGCGCTGCAGGTCCGGGACGATGACCAGGGCAAAGCCGGTCGGCTTCAGCACGCGCTTGAACTCCGCCAGGGCCGTCGGCACGTCATGCGGATAGAGATGCTCCAGGTTGTGGCTGGAGAAGATGGCGTCGAACTGCTCGCTTTCGACCATCGACATGTCGGTCATCGAGGCAACGATGTCAGGCCTGGCGTTGGGATCGATATCAAGCCTGGTTTCCGCCCACCGCCCGGGATCGTGAAAGGTCGGATGGGTGTTGGCCTGTGTCTTGGGTCCGCAGCCGATATGCAGCAGCCTGCGCGGGCCTTGGAGCTTGTCAACCATGCGCGATGACCCCGGAAACGTCGACGGCTCGGGAGCACCCGAGCCGTCGCCACTATAGTGGGTTTGCGCACCGTTGCGCGAGCGGGATCAGTCCAGGAGATCCAGCGCCGCGACCGTCAGCACGTCGAGGATGAGGTTGCTGGCGGCCTTGATCAGCATGACGCGGTCGTCGACGATGACGTAACGGTATCCATGCTGCAGCGGCGGCAGCTCCACGATCAGGTCGTGCGGCAACGAACGATACTCGAGTCCCGGAGGCAGGTGGCCGTTGCGCGCCAGCTGCTTGGCGAGTCCCGGCGGCAGCGTGCCTTTCTTGGCGAGGCCTGGAGGCAGCCCCTTGTGCTTGTGTTTCTTCTTGCCCTTGTTTTTCTCGTACTCGTGCCACTCGGGGCTTTGCCGGTAGGTGACAAGCTGCCGCTCGTAGTAGCTGCGGATGATTCGCTGCTCGAGCTCACCGATGAAGATGTCGACGGCGTCCGGCGCTTCCGCGACCGTGGGCTTGGTGCCCGGCGCGCCGTTCTGGCCGGGCTGATCGGCGATGGCTGCCGGCGCCAGCATGGCCAGCGGCAGGGCGAAGCCGATGGCCCGCAAGAGGGAACGGCGGTGGACAAGGCGCAGCATCGGCGAATCCCCTGTGGTTGATCGAGGAGTCATAGATAGCGCTTCGTCACCGCCGTTGAACGCAAGAAGACGTGACCGGCTTGTTCAGCTGCGGTTCAGCTTCGGCGACGCCGTCCGATCAGTACGACGGATCGTCGCCGCCGCCATCACCGCCACCGGCGCCGGGCGACGGCGGGGGAATCTGATCGACGGTCGGCTCGGTCGGGATCGGTCCGTCGCCGCCACCACCGCCGCCGCCACCGCCGCCGCCACTGGTGCGCTTGGTGCCGGGCACCACGGTGCAGCGGTCGCTGCAGGCGAACTCCGTCTCGGTGATGTTCTGGCCATCGGGCGCGAGCACCGACACCTGAGCGGAGACGCTCTTCGCGTGGACGACGACCTGGGTGTCCATCGTGATGGTGCCGTCGCTCATGACGATGAGGCGCGTGACGCCCGGCGCCCGGCCGATCACGACCAGCCGGTTCGGAGTCTGCACCGTGACGTCGGCGACGTTCGGATTGCCGATGACGACGTCACTGGCGGGCGTATCCAGCTTCAGGATGCGGGCGCCGTCCAGTTCGACCGTCAGGGCGTCGGCGGCGTGCGCGATGCTTGCCGCCGATATGGCAATGCCCGCAGCCGCGGTAAGCAGCCAAGTCGTTCGGACCATGCTCATCAATCCCCTCTTTTTAAACGTTTTGTTCATCATGTTGGGCCATGCTGTTGGTCGAGTGATACTCCACCAGAACATCCTCAACGATCAGTTAACGCAGGCTAAGAACCGCAGAGGTAAGGGGAAAATGGCGCGATTTTCGACGCGATTGCTGGGCAGTGTGGCGCTTTCTGTCGCCCTGGTCGGGTGCGCGGTGACGCCGGCAAGAGAGACCAACCCCGCGCCGACTGAGAAGGCCAATGTCGAGCCGGCACTGCGGCAGGCGGCGATGATGTCGGAGCGGAACGCCAGTTATGGCGAGGCGGCGCAGCATTATGCCTCGCTTCACGCCAGGTATCCGCAGGACAAGCAAATCACCCTGGCGCTGGCGCGCAACCTGCGTTTCGCAGGCAACCCGCAGCAGGCCATTGCGGTGCTCAACAGCGGCGCCATGGCGCAGTCGCACGACGCCTTGACTCTACTGGAGCTCGGCAAGGACTATCTCGCGGCCGACCAGCTGAATCTCGCCAAGCCGACCCTGGAGCGCGCCAAGGCGGCCGCTCCGCTGAACTGGGAAGTCCTGTCTTCGCTGGGCGTCGTCTACGACTACGAGGGCCAGTATGAGCTGGCCCAGCAGCAATACGACGTCGCCCTGTTCCTGGACCCGGAGAACCCGACCGTCCTCAACAACAAGGCGCTTTCGCTGGCCCAGCAGGGCCGCCTGGACGAGGCCGTGAAGACCATGAAGGTCGCCACCGACCAGCCGTCGGCGAGCGCCCAGGCGCGGCAGAACCTGGCTCTGCTGATGGCCCTCAAGGGCGATTCCGAAGCGGCCGAGCGCCTGGCGCGCAAGGACCTGCCGCCGGCTGTCGCCGAGGCCAACATCGAATACTACAAGTCCCTGGCCAAGCCGGAGCCGGTCAAGCCGACCCAGAAGCCGCGGGTGAAGCCGGAGGTGCCCTCCACCGCGGAGGACCTGCCGCCCCCACCGCCGCCGCCACTCGATTACTGACCCCGACGCGCATTTCCACCGAAACGGCGGCCTTCCGAAAGGAACGGCCGCCGTTTTGATTTGAGTCAAATGCGGGGGAAGTCAGGCGGCGCGGTCCGCGGATTCCTTGGCGAGAGCTTCCTGTAGCTCAGGCTCAATCAGCTGGAACATCTTGATATAGATGCGGATGGTCGTTTCCAGTTCCCGGAAGTCGCGGTACATGAAGCGATAGTAGTTGGGGACGGGGAAGAGCCAATCAAACCGGAGCATGGCCTTCTTGTTCAGCTCGTCAGGCGAGGGTTTGAGGGGACGAATGCCAATCCAGGCCTCCACCCAAGGGCCAAGTTGCGACGTCTCGCCAGTCTTGAGATCCGTCGAGGTGCCACCGAACGGAAGGTTCAAGTTCTGACCATCGATATGGACCGAGACTTTCCAATGCCGTGCAAGAACCTTGGAGAACGTAGGTGATTCCCTGGTGGCCAACTTTCGATCCCACCTCAAGCCAAGACGGCCCTGCAGAAAGCCGTGTTGTTTCGCGCGAGCAGCAGTGCTTCGCGCTCATAGCAGCGGTCCAGCAGATCAGCTACATGCTTCAGGTGTAAAAAGATGCCCGTCATATCTCGGTGCTAAAAACGCTCATGGCCGCGACGGTGCGCGGCCATGAGTTCCCTCCGAGCTTCTGGAGTCGCCTACCGCTCCGACAGCATCTGCACGATCTGGATGCCGGCGGGGGCGGCGATGATGATGAACAGCACCGGCAGGAAGAAGATGATCATCGGCACGGTGAGCTGGGCGGGCAGGGAGGCGGCCTTCTTCTCGGCCAGCGACATGCGGGTGTCGCGATTCTCCTGCGCCAGCACGCGCAGGCCGTTGGCGATCGGGGTGCCGTAGCGCTCCGACTGCAGCAGCGTGGTGGCGAGCGACTTGAAGGACGGCAGGCCGGTGCGGTCGCTGAGGTTCTCGAACGCCTGTCGCCGGTCGCTGAGGAAGGCGAGCTCGGCGGAGGTGAGGCCCATCTCCTCCGACATCTCCGGCGAAGTCTCGGCCATCTGCTCGGTCACCTTGTTGAAGGCGGCCTCGATCGACATGCCGGATTCGACGCAGATGACGATGAGATCGAGCGCGTCCGGGAAGGCGCGCTGCAGCAGCTTCTGGCGCTTGGTGATGGCGTTGCTGAGCAGGATCTGCGGCGTCAGGTAGCCGATGGCGCCGGCCGCCAGCACGCCGGCCAGGCGAACGGCGAGCGGCTTCTCCGGGAACACGATCCAGGCATAGAGCAGCGAGATGATGACGAAGGTGATCGGCAGCGCGATGCGCTTGAACAGGTAGTTGGCGACCGCGCTCGGGCTGCGCTTGCCGGCGCGCGCGAGCTTGGTGCGCAGCTCCTTGGCGTCGATCAGGTCCGCCATGCTGACGCCGCGCAGCGCGAAACCCTTGATGCCCTTGTTCGGCACCGCCTGGAGGCGGTTGCGCGCCTGGAAGGATTGGGTCTGGGCCGTCGACAGGGCGCGCCGGCGATCGCGGACCGCGCGCAGGCGCTGCTCGAAGCGCTCGCCGCGCATGAAGGGCAGGGCCAGGGCGAAGATCGTCGCGATGGTGGCAACGAACACGATCAGCACGATCATGCTGGTCATGTTGAAGCCGGTGGAAAAATCTACTCCGAACTGCTCCATGGGGCGACGATCCCTAGATCTCGAAATTGATCATCTTGCGCATCACCAGGATGCCGGTGCCGAATGAGCAGGCACCGATCACAATGCACCAGTTTCCGGCGTTGGTGGTGATGAGCAGGCTGACGTAGTCGGGCGCGGTGAAGCTGAGGACGCCGGCGACCGCGAACGGCATGGCGCCGATGATGGCAGCCGAAGATTTCGCTTCGCTCGACAGCGCCTTGATCTTGTCGCGCATCTTCTTGCGGTCGCGCAGGATGCCCGACAGCTTGGCCAGCGTCTCGGCAAGGTTGCCGCCGGTGGTCTGCTGGGTGATCAGCACGATGGTGAAGAACCGCGCTTCGTTGGTCGGCACCCGGGTGATGAGTCGATTGAGGCAATCCTCGAGGGTGACGCCCATCTGGATGCTCTCGGTGATGTGGCGGAATTCGACGCCGATCGGATCCGGCATTTCCTTGCCGACGATGGAGAGACATTCCGCAACGGTCATGCCGGTCTTGACGCCGCGCACGATGAGGTCGATGGCGTTCGCGAAATTGGCCGTGAAAGCCTTCAGGCGCTTGTTGACCATGTAGCGCAGCACGAATCGCGGGATGCCGAAGGTGCCCACCAGCAGCCCGGCGGGAATCGTGTAGGGGATGCCGGTGATGACATAGACCAGGAGCGTGAAGACCGCGCCGCAGATGATGCTGTAGATCCAGAACTGCTTGGGCGTGGTCTTGAGGCCGGCCTGGATCAGCTTCTCCTGCAGCTTGTAGCCGCGCTGCTGCCGCTTCATCTGCTCGGCGGCCTTCAGCTTGGCCTCGATGTCCTTGCGCTTCATGCCGGACTGGGTCTTGGCGCCGCCCTTGCCGCCGGCGCTGCCGGTCGGGCCGCCGACCGTGGTCAGCCGCCGCTCCAGCCGCGCGCGCGGGCCATAAAGGCTGTTCATCAGGCCGAGCGACACGATGACGAGCGCCAGCACCAGGACGCCGACGGCGCCCATGATCATGGGATCGAGCTTGGCTATGTTCTCAATCAACGTCTTCTCCCATGATATCCGCGAGGTCGCGTTCACGGCCGAAATACTTGGCCTGGTCCCAGAATGCCGGGCGCAGGCCGGTGAACTTGTGGCGCCCGACGATGCGACCGGAGGCGTCTTCGCCCTGGATCTCGTAGATGAAGAGGTCCTGCAGGGTGACCACGTCGCCTTCCATGCCGATGATCTCGGTGACGTGGGTGATCTTGCGCGAGCCGTCGCGCAGACGCGCCGCCTGGACGATCACGTTGATCGAGCCGGCGATCTGCTCGCGCACGGTCTTGGCCGGCAGATTGTAGCCGCCCATCGCGATCATGTTCTCGAGGCGCGAGATGCACTCACGCGGGTTGTTGGCATGGATGGTGCCCATCGAGCCGTCGTGGCCGGTGTTCATGGCTTGCAGCAGGTCAAACGCCTCGGTGCCGCGGACCTCGCCGACGATGATGCGTTCGGGTCGCATACGCAGGCAGTTCCTGACGAGGTCGCGCATGGTGACCTGGCCGACGCCTTCGAGGTTGGGCGGCCGGGTTTCCAGGCGCACCACGTGCGGCTGCTGGAGCTGAAGTTCCGCGGCGTCCTCGCAGGTGATGACGCGCTCGCCCTTGTCGATGAACTGCGTCAAGCAGTTCAGCAGGGTGGTTTTGCCGGAGCCGGTGCCGCCCGACACGATGGTGTTGAGGCGGCAATGGCCGATGATCTGCAGCAGCTTGGCGCCGGCCGGCGAGATCGAGCCGAAATTCATCAGCTTCTCGAGCGTCAGGCGGTCGCGCTTGAACTTACGAATGGTGAGTGCGCAGCCGTCGAGCGACAGCGGCGGCGCGATCACGTTGACGCGGGAGCCGTCCATCAAGCGCGCGTCGCAGATCGGGCTCGCTTCGTCGACGCGGCGGCCGACCGCCGAGACGATGCGCTGGCAGATGTTCATCAGCTGCTGCTGATCGCGGAACTTGATGTCCGTCAGCTCGATCTTGCCGTTGGCTTCGATGTAGACCTTGTCGGGACCGTTCACCATGATGTCCGCGATGTCGTCGCGGGCGATCAGCGGCTCGAGCGGGCCGAGGCCGAGGACGTCGTTGCAGATGTCGGTGACGAGCAGCTGCTGCTCGGCCGCGCTGATGGTGAGGTTGCGGAGATTGATGATCTCCGCCACCACCTCGCCGATCGCCTCGCGGACCGATTTGTGGTCGAGCTTCGCCAGTTCGGCGAGGTCGACCGTCGAAATCAGGTCGTTGAAGACGTTCTGCTTGATCTCCTGCAGTCGGCCGTCGAGCTCGCCGGGGCGGCCGGGGCCGCTGGCTCTCTTCGGCGCGGCGGCAGCAGCCTCCACCGCCTGGTTCGCGGCGGCCGCGACCGGTGCAGTCTGAGTAGGTGCCGGTTGCGTCGGCGGTGAGGAACGACGGCCGAACATGAACGCTCAGTCCCCTCTTAGGCGGTCTTTGCCTGCGGTTTCTTGAACAAGCTCGGGAACGCCATCTTCCTCTGCGGCTTCGCCGCGCCGCCCTTGACGCTGGCGCGCACGCCCGCCCGCATCGCCAGATCGGTGAAGACGCCGATCAGCTTGTGCGACTTGAACCGGTCGCCGATCATCTTGCCGTCGTTGGCGGCTTCGATGAAGGTCGTCGGGTCGAACGGAATGGCCGCCACCGGCTGCACGCCGAGCGTGTTGGAGATGTCCTTGGGCAGCAGGCGGGTGCGCTTGGCAACATCGGACTTGTTGATGACGACCTTCACCTGCCGGCTCTCGCCGCGCTTGCTGTTCAGGAAGTCGAGCATGTTGCGGGAGTCGCGGATGTTGGCGATGTCGGGCGCCAGCACCAGGATGGTCTCGTCCGCCGACGTCAGCAGGCCCTCCGACCAGTCGGTCCAGACATGCGGAACGTCGACGATGACCAGCTTCGCCATCTGGCGGCACAGGTCGATCGCCTTGTCGACGGTTTCCTCGTCGATGCTGTCGTACTGGCGGAGCGCGCCGGGCGTCGAGAGGATCTGCAGGTTCTCGTCGTCGCCGGTCATGTAGCGCTCGAGCAGCGTGATGTCGAGGCGGGCGGCATCGGCGAAGGCTTCACCGAAGGCCTGGCGCGGATCCTGGTTGAAGGCGAGGCCTGCGGTGCCGAAGGCGAGGTCCATGTCCGCGAGGATGGTGCGGATGTTGAGCTTCTTGGCCGCGGCCCAGGCCATGTTGTGGGCGATGGTGGAGGAGCCGACGCCGCCGCGCGCGCCGGTCACAGCGACGAACTTGCAGCGCTCCGGCCCCTTCGGGTCGTGCGCGGCGCGTTCGATCGCGTCCATCATGCCTTCAAGGCTGAGGGGCGAGACCAGGTAGTCGGTGACGCCGAGCGACACGATCCGGCGGTAGACCGAGATGTCGTTGACCGCGCCGACCACGATCAGCTTGCGGCCGGGCTCCACCACCTGAGCCAGCGCATCGAGGCGCGACTGCAGGGTGCCGGTGTCGCCGTCGTCCTCGACGATGATCAGGTGCGGCGAGGGATGGTCGGCATAGTGCGTGACCGCGCGGGCCAGACCGCCGTCGCGCACCGCGACCTTGCAGCGCGCGAACGCGCGCTGCTCGGCCAGGGCCTTGCCGGCGTTGGAGGTCTGTTCGACGTGACAGAAGATATCGATCGTCAGGCGATACTGCATGGCTGCTCTCTCACTAACTCGAGATCTTGAAGTTGTAGTCCTGCAGGAGGTCGTTCGCGCTCGGCAGCGGCTCGCCCCTCTGGTACTTGTCGATCACGTAGAACGACCGCGCGCCGGAGCGGCCCGGCGTCGCCTCGCGCGGATGAACGAGGTCACGCGGATTGGCGACCATCGCATCGATGTTGTGCTGGATCGCGCAGCCGTAGTTCGGTTCGATGGCGTTGTCGTGGCCGAAGTCCCAATAGTCGGTCGTGTATCCGCATTCCTCAGGCGTCGTCACATAGATCGGGAAGGTGACGCTGCCGGTTCCCGTGGTCTGCGTTTCCGCAACGTAGAGGTTGATGTCCTCCGCCGGCACACCGCGCTGCATCAGGGCGTTGGCGAGCTGCAGGGCATGTTCCCGCGCGGCCGGGTCGTCGGTCGACTTGCCGGGCACGGTCACCTCCAGCGGCCGCTCGCCCTGGGTGTGGTAGGCATGGAGGAACTCGTCGATCCGCTCCGAGTCAGCCGGGGCCGGCTTGCCTGCATACATCGGTCCCACGTCGAGCCGCGCCGTCTTGCGCTGAACGGTGGTCGGATGGGAGTAGGCTGGATCGTGCTCGACGATGTCGGTCTCGCAGGCGCCGATGAATACAGCGACGAGACCTGCGCACGCGCAACGAATTAGCGAGTTGGTCACGGCTGGTCTCCTCAGTTGATGATGTAGCCGATGGGGCCCTTGGGACCCTCGCTCGGTTGGCTGCCCTCGGGCGGCCGCTTGACGTAGAGGCTCTGCATCTTGCCAAGGAAGTAGCGGTCGAGGTCGTGCGACGGCGCGAAACCGTCGGTCGGTGAGGCCAGCATGTCCGGGTCGACCGGCTTTGCCAGCATGACGTTGACCAGGATCACCAGTTCCGTCTCGTTGCGCTGGAACGAGGTCGAGCGGAACAGCGAGCCCAGGATCGGCAGATCCATCAGGCCGGGAACGCCGTTGACGCTGCTCGTGATGTCGTTCTGCAACAAGCCGGCGATCATGATGCCGCCGCCGCTGGGCAGCTCGATCGTGCTGTTCGCACGGCGGGTCGAAAGGCCCAGGATCTGGAAGCTGTCGTCGCCGAACGGCACCACCACCGAGTTCTGCGCGGAGAGGGCGCTGACTTCGGTCGACACCTTGAGCCAGATGCGGCCCGGCGCGATCACGACCGGCAGGAAGGCGAGGCTGACGCCGAACGGCTTGTACTCGACCGACACCGTGCCGACATCGCCGTCGTCGGACACCGCCAGCACCGGATATTCGCCGCCGGCGAGCATCGAAGCGGGCTCACCGGATATGGCGAGCAGGTTCGGTTCCGCCAGCGTGCGCAGCAGGCCGTGCGTTTCCAGCAGCTGGAACGTCGTGTCCGTGTCGGCGCTGCTGATGCCGAGAATGCCGGCGAAGGTTCCTGCGCTGAGGCCGGTGGCGGCGGTCGCGAGGTCGAAGGTCAGAGGACCAAGGGTCTGCGGATCGAGGATGTTGGAGGCGCCCAGCTCCTTCAACACGCTCTTGCTGATCTCCGCCACCTTGACCTTGATCAGCACCTGCTGCTCGGAGCCAATGGTGATCATGTTGACGATGTTCGCGTCGTCTGGGACGAAGCGGCGGGCAATCTGCTGGGCCTGCGCCGCGGCGCCGTCGGAGCTGGCGACGCCCGTGAGCACCACCGCGTCGCCGACGCCCTTGGCATTGATGCGCTCCTTGGGCAGCAGCTGGCGGATGGCGGCCTCGACGGCGGAGCCGTCCGGCTGGACCACAACCTCGAGCTTGCGCACCAGGCCGCCCTTGGAGTCGACCAGGAACACGTTGGTTTCACCGACCGAGCGGCCGATCAGGTAGACCTGGCCGGGCGCGCGCACCACCACGTCGGCGATCTCGGGGTTGCCGATGATGACGTCGCGGACCGCACGATCGAGCTCGATCGGACGGGTCTTGTTGAGCGGCAGCTCGAACTGGTCGGCAGCCGCGGCCGGGCTCGCCGGAAGCGGCTCGACCGGGATCTGCACGCGCTTCACCGGCGCCATCGCGCCCTTCGTGGGATCGAACTCGTAGGCGTCGAGCGGCACGTTGGCGGCAGGCTGGTTGACCGGCAGGGTCGCGGTGGGCATGGAGTGGGTGGTCATCATCTCGCTCGGCGACTCCACGTGGACCGGCTCATCCGCGTTGCGGAGCGTCTGGTCGCCGCCGAGCGTGACGTCGCGCATGGTCTCCGGGGTGTTGATGATGCCGATCACCTTCTTGACCTGCTGCGCGCCGTTGGGCTGGTTGGCAATGGCGCTCGCGGCCGCGGCCGCAGCCGCTGCTGCGCTGTCCGTGTTGGCGGCAGCGGGAGCAGGCGTGGGCGTGGCGGCGTGCGACTTCTTGGTCGGCACGAGCCGCTGCGCGCCCGGCGCCACCACGTTGCCGTGGTTGTCGACCGGCGCCAGCATGATCGCGTTCGGGCCAGGCACCGTCGGTCCATTGGACAGCGGCGCTGTGTCGACCACGGTCAACGGAACTTCAGGCGAAGTCGCTGCCGGCGGGGGATCCGCGAGCGTCGGTGAGGCCCCCCACAGCGCCCCAGCGACCAGGATGGCTGCGATTCCGTGAAGTTTGCGCACGGTTAATATCCTTCCTGAGAGATTGCACCGCCCCTATTGACGAGCACGCCGTCGCGTCGATAGCCGTACAGCGACGACGTGGTATGCATGGCAGAAGCCGCGCGGCTGGTTGCCACGTCGGTAGTGAAGTTGAACGGATCCTCGAAGGCGTCGACCTCGTCCTGTGGCGATGATTCGACCACCATGCTGCGCAGGACCAAGGCAATGCTGCCCAGCT
>DATFDU010000387.1:0-16013 GCA_035251915.1 Dongiaceae bacterium
TCGCGCCCGTCGAGGAACGCGTGCAACGCCACCGGCACGCCGGCATCGCTCACCAGCTTGGCCAGCACCACCAGCTGCGCCTGGTGCGAATGGACGCCGCCCGGCGACAGCAGGCCCATGAGGTGGCAGGTGCCTTTGCTCTCCTTCAGCTTGGCGATGAAATCGTGCAGCAGCGGATTGCGCGCGAGCTCGCCGCTGGCGATCGCCTGGTCGATGCGCGGCAGCTCCTGCATCACCACCCGGCCGGCGCCGAGATTCATGTGGCCAACCTCGGAATTGCCCATCTGCCCCTCCGGCAGGCCGACATGCAGCTCCGACGCGTCGATCAGCGCATGCGGGCACTCGCGCATCATGGCGTGCCAGTTCGGCGTATTGGCCTGCTGGATGGCGTTATCGTCGGGCTGCGGCCGATGGCCCCAGCCGTCGAGGATGCAGAGGACTACCGGTTTGGGTCGCTTGTTGGTCATTGATCTCTTATTCGTCACTGTTGCTCCACATAAGCCGGGCCGATGCGCTTGAAGCCGATCGGCTCGTCGAAAAAGTCAGCTGGTGGCTTGGCCAGGAACTTTTGCCATTGCTCCGACGTCGCGGTGATCCGCACGTCGGTCATGCCGCCTTCCACCTTGGTCGTGCCGGGCAGCTTGCCGCTTTTCACCGCCTGTTCCAGCGCCGCGTTTCCTACAAACGCGACAGACACCGCATCCGTGCCGTCGAACTGGTATTTGCCGATCAGGTATCCGGCTTCGGAGCCGGTTGTCACGACATTGAGGTAATCGCCCGATGGCAGGTTGGTGACATGGACGTCATAGGTCTCGATCTCGCCCAGGCCCTCCACGCCATGCTCGGCCAGGGAAATGCTGAGCGTATCTTTCTCGGTCGTGAATACATGGGCGATCATGTAGCCGTCTTCCGCTTCCGAGATCCAGGAGCCCCACAGCCTGGCGTCGTTCTTGGCCGGGTCGGCTGCGGCGACCGGATGCTCCGATTCGGGCAGGCACCCCGCCAATAAGGCCGCCAGTGCCAGTCCCGCCGCCATCCGGCGGAGTTGTTGGATTCCCCAAACTGTCATCTTGCCCTCAATCGCGGTGATAGGGATGCCCCGCCAGGATCTGTTGCGCGCGGTAGATCTGCTCCACCAGCATCGCACGGGCCAGCAGGTGCGGCCAAGTCATCTGGCCCAGCGATAACACAAAGTTGGCCTTGCTGCGGAGGTCCGTCGACAGGCCGTCCGCCCCGCCCAGCAGGAAGAGGATTTCCGGTGCGCCCTGTTCCTCCCAGGCTTTGAGGCGGGCCGCGAAATCCCGGCTGCCCAGAGTCTTGCCGCGCTCGTCGAGGGCGACGAGGACCGGTCGCCCGCCGCCTTTCGGCGCGCCGCGCTCGATCGCCGCCTGCAGCAGCGCGCTCTCGCGCGCCTTCAGTTCGGCTCCGGAGAGTGGCCGCTTCTCCTCGACCTCCTCGATCGCGAGCGGCCAGTGCAGGCGCTTCTGGTATTCGGCGATCAGCGCGGCCTCCGGGCCGGTCCTGGCGCGGCCCACTGCCAAAATCCGCAGCTTCATGACAGTCTCGGTGACTCGCGCATCGGGAGGGGAATCATGAGTGCAAGGTGGCGGCGGCTTTGTCTGGTGGCACTGCTCGGCTCGGTCCTGGCGGCCTGCGCGGTCCAGCCGCCGGCGCGCCCGCCGGTCGACCCCGCGCTGGTCAAGGGCAACATCCTACGGTTGGCGGATGCGGAATGGAATGCGTTCGGCGGCCAGACCATCAGCTACGAGAACGGCCGCGAGCGCATCGATCCGGTCGGTGTCTGGGAGGACGAGCGGCGCGGCTCGCCCCGGATCGGGCAATACTGGCGCCTCGTGGGCGAGGAATGGTCCGGCCGCGACTGCGACAAGCCCTGGTCCGCCGCCTTCATCTCCTGGCTGATGCTGGAAGCCGGCGTGCCGGCGCAGCTGTTCCCGCCGACCGGACTGCACGCCGACTATCTGCGGGCGATCGCCCGGACCGAGGGCGACCCCGATGCCCGCTTCGTATTGCGCGATGCCCGGCTGTTCCGCCCGCGGCCCGGCGATCTCATCTGCGCCACGCGCGCCGGCGCCAGCATCCCTGCCTACAATCAGATCCCCGACGGCACCACGATGCACTGCGACCTGGTGGTGTTCAACAACGGCAGCCGGTTGGAGAGCATCGGCGGCAACGTACGCAACTCGGTCTCGAAGACCGTGCGCCAGCTCGGCACCGACGGATTGCTGTTGCGCGACCGGCCCTGGGTGCTGGTGGTGGAGGACCGCTATCCGGACCCCGCGCCGCTAGTGGTAAGCCGATAGCTCTAGCCGCCCAGCTTGCCTTCGAGCAGGCGCTTCTGCTCCTGGAACAAGGCGACCAGCGCGTCCATGACGCGGCGCACGCGCGCCAGCTCGCGCAGGTCGCGATGCACCAGCAGCCACTGGTCCGCCCACACCTCCTTGAGCACTGGGCCGATGCGGCGCAGGACGCGATCGGTGTCGCCGAGATAGCAGGGAAGGACCGCGAGGCCCGCGCCGCCGCGCACCGCGTCGTGCAGCACCAGCCAGTTGTTGACGCGCATGGCCGGCTTTGCGCCCTCCAGCAGTTCCAGCATCCAGCTTTGTCCTGGCATGTAGGTATGATCCTCGTCGAAGCCGACCCATGGCGCACGGCGCAGCTTGTCGCGCGTGTGGCTGACCGTCATGTCCGCGTGCCCATAGATCGCGAAAGCGGCGCGGCCGAGCTTGCGCGTGACCAGGCTGGCGAGGTCGGGCACCTGCTCGCGGATCAAGAGGTCGGCCTCGCGCCGCGACAGGTTGGCGAGCATGTGGTTGGCGCTGAGCTCGAACTCGACGCATTGCAGATTGTGCCGCAGCCGCGGCAGGTGAATGGCGAGGAACCCGGTCATCGCCTCGTGCGCGGAGATGCGCACCGTACCCTGCGCCGCATCGGTCATGCCGGCGCTGCGCCGATGGATCGAATCGGCAGCGCGCTCCATCGCCTCGGCATCGGCCAGCAGGCCCTCGCCGGCCTCGGTCAGCACATAGCGGTCTGGCAACCGGTCGAACAGCCGCGCGCCGATCGACTCCTCCAGCGCCTTCACGCGCCGCGCGACCGTCGGGTGGCTGACGTCGAGCTGCTTGGCGACCGCGGTCAGCTTGCCGGCGCGGGCGAGGGTGAGGAAAACATTGAGATCGTCCCAGTTCATGGCGGCACTGTCCAAGACTGTCAGGAGAGGGCTGTTCAATAATTTACAGCCGTTGCTCCGATTTGTCGAATGCGGAACATTGCTGTTCAGCGTACTTTGCTCGCCGAGATGATCCAGGGGTTTTCGCCATGCATATCGAGCCGAGGCTTTGGACCTTCACCCGCGGCGTCCGGCTGCGCATCGCCTGGACCGTGCTGATCGGGCTGATCGCCAGCGCCCTCGGTGTCGCACGCCTTGGTCTGCTGGGCTGGCTGATCGGTGCCTTGTTCGCGGGCCAGAGCCTCGAGCAATTGCTGCTGCCGACCATTGCCATCGCGGCGGTCATGGTGCTGCGGGGCGTGTTCGAGCATTGGCGCGCCATGATCGCGCACGAGACCGCGGCGCGGGTCCAGGTCTCGCTGCGCCGCGTCATCTACGAAAAGATCGCCTCGCTCGGTCCAGGCGCGGTCGGGCGCCAGCGCTCCGGCGCGCTCACCCTGTCGCTGATCGACGGGGTGGAGCAGCTCGAGACCTATTTCGGCCAGTTCCTGCCGCAGTTCCTGATCTCGCTGCTGTCGCCGGTCCTGATCTTCGCCGCCATTGCCTTCATCGACCTGCCAGTGGCGGCGGTCATGCTGGTGTTCGCGCTGATCGCGTTGTTCGCGCCGGCGCTGTGGCACAAGTTCGACGTCGCGCGCTCCTTGGATCGCCAGAAGGCATACGCGACCTTCGCCGCCGAGTTCCTCGATTCGATTCAGGGCCTCGCGACCCTGAAGGCGTTCAACCAGAGCAAGGCGCGCGGCGATCACCTGGAGCGCGAGGCCAAGGGCCTGTTCGAGCGCACCATGTGGGTGCTGGCGACCAATGTGCTGGCGCGCGGCATCACCGACAGCGCGATCGCCTGCGGCGCGGCTGCTGCATTGGCGCTCGGCGCGTTCCGGGTCGAAGGCGGCGCGATGGAGCTGTCCGCGCTGCTCATCATCCTGATGCTGGGGATCGAGATCTTCCGCCCGATGCGCGAGCTGCGCACCGTGCTGCACCAGGGCATGGTCGGCATGTCGGCGGCGCAAGGGCTCTACCAGATCCTCGACGGCAAGCCGTTGATCGAGGATGCGCCCGCCGCGCACTTGGCGCAGCCGCTCGCGCCCAGTATCGCATTCGAAGGTGTGCGCTTCCGCTATCCCGGCACCCAGCGCGTGGTGCATGACGGACTCAGCTTCGCGGTGGCGCCGGGCGAGCGCATCGGCGTGGTCGGCGCGTCGGGCGGCGGCAAGTCGTCGATCGTGCGCCTGCTGCTGCGCTTCTACGATCCAGAGCAAGGTGCGATCCGCCTCGGCGGGCACGATCTGCGCCAGCTGTCGTTCGAGCAGATCCGCAGCATGATCTCGGTCGTCAACCAGGACACCTTCCTGTTCCATGGCACGGTCGAGGCTAACATCCGCATGGGCCGGCCAGCGGCGAGCGACGACGACGTTCGTGCCGCCGCCGCGGCCGCCAACATCCACGATTTCATCGCGGCCCTGCCCGACGGCTACGACACGGTGATCGGCGAGCGCGGCATCAAGCTGTCCGGCGGCCAGCGCCAGCGCATCGCGATCGCGCGCGCCATCCTGCGCGATTCGCCGATCCTGGTGCTGGACGAGGCGCTGTCCGCGGTCGATGCCGAGAACGAGGCGGTGATCCAGAGCGCGCTCGACCGCCTGATGCGCGGGCGCACCACGCTTATCTTCGCGCATCGCCTCTCCAGCGTGATCGATTGCGACCGCATCCTGGTGCTGTCGGACGGCAAGGTCGCGGAGAGCGGCCGCCACGACAGCCTGATGAAGGCCGGCGGCATCTACGCTCAGCTGATGGCGGAACAGGCGCAAGACGCCGCCGCCGAGCCCGTCATCGATGCGTCGCCCGCCACGGCAGCGCCGGAGATGATCGCGCACATTCCCGATGCCGGCCTGAAGCCGGTGACCGAAGGCATCATCAAGGCCGAAGGCCTCAACTGGCTGCAGCTGGTCGCGGCGCTGATGACGCTGGTGATGCGCTGGAAGGGCCGCCTGACACTCACATTCCTGTTCGGCGTGTTGCGGGTGGTGGCCTTCATCGGCGTCGGCATCCTGAGCGCCCTGGTGGTGCTCGACCTCAAGCAAGGCGAGCCCTACGGGCATTGGCTGTGGGCGCTCGCGGTGGTGGCGCCGCTCTCCGGCCTGCTGCACTGGCTGGAATCCTGGATCGCGCACGACATGGCCTTCCGCCTGCTGGCCGACATGCGCATCGATGTGTTCCGCAAGCTGGACCAGCTGGCGCCGGCCTATCTGGTGCGGCGGCGCACCGGCGATCTGATGGCGCTCGCCACCCACGACATCGAGCTGGTCGAGTATTTCTTCGCCCACACCGTCGCGCCAGCCTTCGTCGCGATCCTGGTGCCGGCCGTCGTGCTGGTGTGGCTGGGCGTCGAATCGCCTTGGCTGCCGCTGGCGCTGCTGCCGTTCCTGGCGGCTGTCGGGCTCTGCCCGTTCCTGCTGCGCGGCAAGGTCGACCGGCTCGGCTCCGAGGCGCGCGAGGCGGCCGGCGAGCTCGGCGCCTTCGCGGTCGATTCGGTGCAGGGCCTCGGCGAGATCGTCGCCTTCCAGCAGGAGCAGAACCGCGCGCGGGCGCTCGATGCCTTGTCGCAGCGTCACGTTCAGCTGCGCCTGCCGTTCTACCGCGAGCTGACCCTGCAGGGCAGCCTGCTCGAGATCTTCACTGGCCTCGGCGGCCTCGCCGTGGTGATCGCCGGCGCGCTGCTGATGCAGCAAGGCGCGATCGATCCCGCCGTGCTGCCGTTGCTCACCCTGCTGGCGATGGCGGCGTTCCTGCCGGTGTCGGAGATCGCGCAGATCGGCCGCCAGCTCGCCGACACACTCGGCGCGACCCGGCGCATCTACGGCCTGATGAACGAGCCGGTGCCGGTGCAGGACGGCGCAGGCGCCGCGATTCCGCAGCGCAGCGCCGCGCTGTCCGTGCGCGGCGTCGGTTTCACCTATGCCGGCCAGAACCGCCGCGCGCTCAGCGATGTCTCGTTCGAGATCCCGGCCGGCAAGACCGTGGCGCTGGTCGGCATGTCCGGCGCCGGCAAGACCACGCTGGCGCAGCTGCTGATGCGGTTCTGGGACCCGGATCAGGGTGCAATCGAGCTTAACGGCGCCGACCTGCGCGCCTACAAGATCGATGCCTTGCGCAGCCGGATCGCGCTGGTGGCGCAGGACACCTATCTGTTCAACGACACCCTGCGTCGCAACATCCTGATCGCCAAGCCGGACGCCAGTGAAGCGGAACTCGCGGCCGCGATTCGCCACGCCTCGCTCGAGGATCTGGTGGCCGCGCTGCCGGATGGCCTAGACGCTCCGGTCGGCGAGCGCGGCATGAGCCTCTCCGGCGGCCAGCGCCAGCGCGTGGCGATCGCCCGCGCGTTCCTCAAGGACGCGCCGATCCTGATCCTGGACGAGGCGACTTCGCATCTCGACGCGCTCAACGAGCAGGCGGTGCGGCATGCGCTTGACCTGCTGCAGGCTGACCGCACCACCATCGTGATCGCGCATCGCCTGTCGACCATCCGCAATGCCGACGTCATCGTGGTGCTGCAGGACGGGCAGGTGAAGGAGATCGGCGACCATGACAGCCTGGTCGCGCGCGCCGGACTCTACGCCCAGCTGGTGTCGCGGCAGTTCGCGTCGACCTATGCGTCGGCGGCGCAATAGGAGCGCGCGCTAGGCCTGAAGCCGCGTGGGATCCGACTCGTTGCTGACCACGCGCTCGGCCGGCATGTGCAGGGTGACGCGCGTGCCGCGGCCGGGGTGGCTGTCGATCGAGATGTCGCCGCCATGCAGCTCCATCAGCTTCTTGCTGATGGCAAGCCCAAGCCCGCTGCCGCCGAACCGGCGGCTGATCGACGCGTCGGCCTGCCGGAACGGCAGGAACAGGTCCTTGATCACATCCTCGGCGATGCCGATGCCGGTATCGCTGATGCCGATGTCGAGCTTGCGCTCCTTGGTCAGTTCGGCCGCGATGGTGACGGCGCCGCCCTGCGGGGTGAACTTGACGGCATTGGACAGCAGGTTGAGCAGGATCTGCTTCAGCGCCCGCTCGTCGGCGCGCAGAGCCGGCAGCGGCCCCTTGTTCTCCACGATCAGGCGCACGCCGCCATCGGAAGCCTTCGACGTCACCATGCGCACGCAGTCGTTGATCGCGGAATCGACCGAGATGATCTCTTCCATCAGCTTCTGCTGGCCGGCCTCGATGCGCGACATGTCCAGGATGTCGTTGATCAGCGCCAGCAGCAGCTTGCCGCTGCTGTTGATGTCGTCGGCGTAGTTGACATAGCGGTCCGGAATCGGACCGAACGCCTGGTCGCGGATCAGCTGCGAGAAGCCGATGACGGCGTTGAGCGGCGTGCGCAGCTCGTGGCTCATGTTGGCCAGGAACTGGGTCTTGGTGCGGTTGGCGATCTCGGCGGTGCGCTTGGCCGTCATCAGCTCGATCTCGCGCTCGCGCTGCTCGGTCACGTCCTGGATCACGCCGACCTCGTAGAGGATGCGGCCCTGCGGATCGCGCAGCCGCTCCGCCTCCATGTGCACGTGGGCGATCGACTGGTCCGGCCTGACGGCGCGGAACTGGACATTGTAGCGGTCCGAGGAGCGGTGCACGAAGCCCTCGACCGCAGCCATCGCGGCGGCCAGGTCGTCGGCGTGCACGAACTTGCTGACCAGCTCGGTCTCCTCGAGCGGTACGTCTTCCGGTTTCACGCCCAGGATGTCGGCGAACTCGCTCGAGACGTGCAGCCACCCGCGGTCCGAGGATTGCGCGACATCGCGCGGTTCCCATATCCAGTAGCCGACCCGCGACAGGCGGTGCGCGTGGCGCAGCAGCGTCTCGTTGCGCGCGATCGCCCGCTCGCTGCGCTTGCGGTCGGTGATGTCCTGCACGACGCCGATGACCTGGCCCACCGGGCCGCGATCGTTCATCACTTTCTCGGCCGACACGCTGACGTCGCGAATCTCGCCGTCGCTGCGCGCCAGTCGGTAGTCGAAGGTCCAGGCGGTCTCGGCCGAAGCCATGAAGGCGCGCCACTCGTGCAGGATGCGCTCGCGGTCCTCCGGGTGCGCCATGGCGATCAGCGGGCTTGCGGCCGCGCCGTTGAGCGACTCGGCCGGCGCTCCCAGGATTTCCTGGGTGTCGCCGGAAAAGACCAGGCGGTCGGCGCCGCTCGCCTCCGCCGCCGCCGGGTCGTAGGTCCAATAGGCCAGCTTGGCGAGGCGGTGCGCGCGCCGCAGCTTGATCTCGCTCTCGCGCAGCAGCGCATCCGCGGCCAGCTGCTGGGTCACATCCTGCGACATGCCGACCAGTTCCAGGGCCCCGCCGCCGGTATCCACGCGCTTCTCGGCAAAATCGCGGATGTAGCGATAGCTGCCGTCGCGCTGCTTCAGGCGGAAGGTGATGGCCAGACGCTGCTGCTCGCTTTCATAGAACTCGCGATAGGCCTGGGCCATGTCGTCCTGGTCGTCGGGATGGACGAAGCGTTCGATGAACTCGACCAGTGAAACGTCGATCTCGGCAAAGGTGTAGCCGAACACATGATCGACGTTCTCGGAGTAGGTGAAGGTATAGTTGGCCCACGCGCCGTCGGCCGAGTCGGCCCGCGCGGTCCAATAGCACATGTGGGCGATCGATTGCGCGCGATCCATGATCGCGTTGTTGCGCGCGATCGCGTTCTGCTGCGCCCGTTCCTCCGTCACGTCGGTGCCGACGCTGAGCACCCAGTTGCGCCGGCCGTCGGCGTCCGGCAGGTTGGTGGTGGACCAGCGGATGAGGCGCCGCTCGCCCGCGCGCGTCAGCAGGTGGCACTCGTAGGGTTCGGGGGCCGCGGCGGTCCGGGCCCGGCGCTGGGCGGCCGCCACCGGCTGCTGCTCTTCGCGCGGTACCAGATGCACGAAGGGATCCAGCGCCAGCAGCTCGTTCTGCGGATAGCCGAGCTTCTCCGCCTCGGCATTGCAGCTGATGAGCCGGCCGGTGGCATCCTGGACCAGCACCATCACGTCGGCGGAATCGAGCACGCGCGTGACGAAGTCGCGCTGCTGGCGCAGCCGCGCCTGGCTCTGCAGGATGCGGCGGCCGAGAACGACCGCGATCAGGGCAAGGCCCAAGCCGGCCGCCGCGATCACGCCGGAGATCACGATCAGCGCGGGGCGGACGTTCCCGGTCACCACCGATTTCGGCAGCGAGACCGCGATCACCAGCGGGAAATCCGGCACCGGACCCAGATAGGCGATGCTCTCGGCGCCGTCGGCGGTGGTCCAGCTTTCGCGGTCGCCCTCGCCGGCCGTGTTGTGCGCGCCCGCGCTGAGGAAGCCGGTGGGCGTTGTGCTGGCAAGGCCAGCGGCGTCGATCAGCAGGGTGCCGTCACTGCGCAGCAGCGACACGTGATGGGTAATGGTCGGCCGGACCAGGCGGAACCGCTCGGCCAGCACCGGCGCATCGACCACCAAGGTCACGGCGCCGGTCAGCTTGCCCTTGCCGGTGACGATCGGCCGGCTGATCGGAAAGGCCCAGTCCCGGCTGCCGACCAGCCGGAACGGCGCGCCGACCGTCAGACCGGCGCCGGGATGGTCGCGGAAATACTCATAGAGCGGGCGCGGGTCGAAACCGGTGGTAGGCAAGGCGAAGCTGTCGCGCGTCACCATGCGCAGCGTGCCTTCCTGGTTGCTGACGATGATGCTCTGCACCGACAGGAGGGCGGTCAGGCGCGGCTGCACGCGCTCCTGCAGGCGGGCGGTGCCGGAGGCCTCGAGCTTGTCGGAGCGGCCGAGCCAGGTGCTGGTCAGCTGCAACACGGTATCGATCTGATGCAGGTCCCAGGCCGTCTGCTCGGTGACCGCGCGGGCGAACCGGCGCAGGTTTGCCTGGCTGTCGTCATACTCGGCCTTGTGCAGCTGCCAGCTGGCGGCGCCGGCGCCGACCGCAGCCAGCGCAAGCACAAACGTGACCAGCGCCGCGAGCGCCCGGCGAGTCTGCCGCTGCTCGGCGTCATGGGTCTCGATGGGCTGGTCGCCTTCCGTCATCCGATCAAAGTGCACATCGCCTGGGCCGCCCAGTCTCTGCTCGAGCAAGGAGGGCCGAAGGTCCATTGTCGGCCGCGAACGTGGATAATTCCTTTATCCGTCCAATGGCCGCCCGACTCGCTCAGGAATATCAATGCACAGCATAGTTAATCATATCGCTGGGCGACCCGCCGGCCCGGACTTTGGTGTCATGCAGAAACTCACACGTAATTGTGATAAATTGCGGAAGTCTCAGCGAATGCAGGGGGCGTCTGTGGGATCCGCAACGTCATTCATCTGGGCCTGGATCTGCCTGGCCCGGCGCGAGACGTAGGGGCCGGGCTTGCCGGCGTTGTACCCCCGGGGATTGGGGAGCGCAGCGGCCAGCAAGGCTGCTTCGCGCCGCGACAGGGCGGCCGCCGACTTGTGGAAATGGCGCTGGGCTGCGGCTTCGGCGCCGTAGACCCCGGGCGCCCACTCCACCACGTTGAGATAGACCTCGAGAATCCGCTTCTTGCCCCACATGCCCTCGATCAGCAGCGTGAAATAGGGCTCGATCGCCTTGCGGGCGTAGCGCGTCAAGGTGGTGTCGCCCGGCCAGAGGAAGGCGTTCTTGGCGGTCTGGTTGCTGATCGTGCTGCCGCCGCGCAAGCGTCCGGACTTCTCATTGTGGCGCAGCGCTTTCCGGATCGCTGCGAGGTCGAAGCCCCAGTGCGAGCAGAAGCCGCTGTCCTCGGCCGCGATCACCGCGCGGGCAAGGTTGGGCGAAATCTCCTCGTACGGCACCCAGTCCTTGGAGATCCAGTTGCCTTCGAACAGCCGGATCACCATCAGCGGCGTCAGGGGCGGCGGCACGAAGCGATAGATTGCGGCGAGGATGACCGTGATCGCGACGAACAGCACGATCGCCCGGCCAAGCCAGCGCAGGCTGCGCCGGATCAAGCCACCACGCCGTCGGGCAGAAGAAGAGCGAAGCACGGAATCGTTCAGCGGATTGTCCATCGCGGGGTCTTGATACTGACGCGCGCTGGCCGCGACAAGGGCAAGGGTTGCGGAAGCCAACGGGATCGTCGGAGGATGGCGCCATGACCGATCCGGATCCGGAATTTCCAGCGACGGCGGCGCGCATCCTGCGCGGCGCGACCAGGCTGCTCGAGGGCCTCGGCTATGCCGCGATCGCCGAATACACGCTCGGCAACGGCCGGCGCGCCGACATCCTCGCGATCGACGGCGCGGGACAGGTGACGATCGTCGAGATCAAGTCCTGCCGCGCCGATTTCGCGGCCGACCGCAAGTGGCGCGACTACCTCGAATTCTGCGACCGGTTCTATTTCGCGGTCGAGCCGGACTTCCCGCTCGCTTTGTTGCCGGAGGAGGTCGGCCTCATCTGCGCCGATGCCCATGGCGGCTCGATCCGCCGCGAAGGCGCGCTGCAGCCCATCAACGGCAACCGCCGCCGCAGCCTCATCCTCGGCGTGGCGCTGACCGCGAGCCGTCGCCTTGCCCGCGTCGCGGATCCGGAATTGCCGTGGTGATCCGACGGTGATCTGCTGTTACTGCTCCGCCGCCGTCACGGCGGCGAGCTGGGCACGGCCATCTCGGTTGTCGAGGTAGTTGACCAAGGCCGCAACCACGCGGCGGTCGTAGGCCTTGCCGGCTTCCTTGAACAGGATCTCGATCGCGGCATCCATCGACATGCCCTGGCGGAAGGCGCGGTCGCTGATCATGCCGACCAGGGCGTTGGCGACGCCGATGATGCGCGCGGTGATCAGGATCTCCTCGCCCTTGAGGCCGCGCGGCTGGCCGCTGCCGTCGAAGCGCTCCTGGGCCTGACGCAGCGTATCGACCACCGGCCCGTCGAACTCGATGTCCTGGATGATGTCGGCGCTGACCTGCACCGAGTTGCGCAGCAACTTGCGCTCGTCCTCGGTGAGGTCGCCGGTCTTGGCCAGCACCTCGGGCGGGATCATGATCTTGCCGAGGTTGAGCAGGTTGGCGGCGCTTTCGGCGGTGTCGATGTCGGTCTCGGTCAGGCCCATCTCGCGCGCAACCGCCCGCGCCACGCGCGCCACGCGGGTCGAATGGTTGGCGGCGAACGGATCGCGCCGGTCGACCACGCCGACCAGGGTCTTCACCAGGGTCTGCAGGGTGCGCGCCCGCTTCTCGCGCTCGGTCACCACGTCCGTGATGTCATGCTCGACCGTCAGCACCCCGGCGGTCGCGCCGGAGCGTTCCTTGAGCGGAATGTGCTCCGACTGCAGCACTTTCAGGCCGCTCTCGTTCTCCAGCCGCGCCACGTTGTTGACGGCGGTGCCGACCTTCAGCGCCTGCTCGTTGAGCTCGAGATAGCGCTTGGCGCTGGCCGGGCCGATCACCGCGGCGATCTCCTTGTTCAGCATCTCGGATGGGGTGATGCCGGCGCCGGCGCTGGCCTGGGCATTGGCGAAGCGGTAGCGGTGCTGGTTGTCCAGGATGAAGATGCTGGTCGGCTGGCTGTCGGTGACCAATTGCAGCAGGTCCTTCTGGGCCTCGTACTGGTTGGCGAGGATCTGCGCGCGCGTCGCAGACTCCGCGGCCCGGCGCGAGGAGCCGTGGCGCCACACCGCGATGATGGCGATCGCGATCACCAGCAGCGCCAGGCCCAGCATGACGGTGAGGGCGCGGAACCGGTCATCGCCGGCCCCCAGCGCCTCCTCGTAGTCGACGGTGTACATCAGCACCCAGGGCGCGCCGGTGACGGTGCGCGCGGTCACCACCACGCGCTGGCCGTTGTAGTTCCGCAGATCTGGAGCGAAGCCGTTGCCTTCGGTCACCGCAAAGGCCGCGTCCAGACCGGGCGTCGTCATCTCCATCGACAGCCCGGGCGGCTGAGTCTCGCCCTGCCGCTCGATCGGCGAAAGGTACGTCACCTTGTTCCCAACCCTGGTGAGCAGCACGGTGCTCGCGGACCGCGTGGTGTCGCCAGGCTGGTGCAGCAAGGAATACAGCTCTTCGCGCACCCGCTTCACGCCGACGATGCGGCCGATCTGTGCGCTGGTCGATTGGTCGGACTGCACCGCGAACAGCGGCACCACGAAGGTCATGGTCGGTTCGCCGCGCGCGTCGATGGTGAGCGGACCGGTGGCTGATCTGCCGGGCGCGACGGATTCCACGAAATCCCGCAACGCGCCGTCGAACGGCGGCGCATCGGGCGATGCCGCCACCACCTCGCCGGCGGCATTGACGATCAGGATTCCGCCCGAGGCGACGTTGGGCGCGTTGAAGTCGGGCTGCTGTTCGTCGCCGCCTTCGCCGAATCCGCCGCGGGTCGCGGCCACCAGCAGCAGGTTGCGCAGATACTGGCGGAAGCCTTCGATCTGGTCCTGCTGCGTCGGATCGCTGCTGAACTCGTCGATCGATCCGACATAGAGCTGGACCGACTCGTTCTCGGCCAGCGCGTTGAGGTCGGCCATGTTGCCGGCGAGCCAGCGGTTGACTTCGGCCACGCGGCTGTCGGCGACGATGCCGAGGCGCACCTGCCATTGCGTCAGCTCGCGCTCGCGTTCTTCGTCCACGAAGCGGTTGATGGCCCACACGCCGACCACGCCCAGCACGATGAGGATGATGGCCGGGAACAGGATCTTGAAATCGAGGCCGCGTTTCGGAGCGCCGGAATCGAACATGCCGCCGGCCGGTTCTCCCTTGGCTCCCCCATCGGCCCCCGCTTGCGCGGAGGCCGCGCCACGCTCAACCACTCGTCCGCTCCTTCAGGTCTTCTGTTTGAACAGGTTGGGACAATCCTCTACAACCTAGCATGATCTTTGGGTTGGGCCAATTAACGCCTTCTTAACCGTAAACGCACAGTTTGGCCGGACGAATGCGCGCACCATTCAACGCGCCGAGGGCGGCAGGCATGGAATACCGGGGACGAAGACTTTGCGCAGCGCAATGGCTCGGCCGCATCATGATTGCGGCCGGCGCGCTCGTCCTGCTGCTCGGCGCTGCGCCGGCGGAGGCGCGCAAGTATCCCAAGATCTTCGGCTCGATCGAGCTGTTCTCGACCAAGACCACGCGCTTTCCCAAGTGGCTCGGCATGATCGACCGGTTCCAGGGCGGCGCCAAGGCGTGCGAAAGCGCGACCTGCACCGCCAAGGGCTGGAACGAGTTCATCGCCGACCTCAAGGGCCAGGATCTCAAGACGCAGCTCAAGGAAGTGAACCGTGCCTTCAACGCACATCGCTACATCCTCGACATCAAAAACTGGGGCGAGGAGGATTATTGGGCGACGCCGTACCAGTTCCTGAAGAAGCACGGCGATTGCGAGGACTACGCCATCTCCAAGTATTTCACGCTGAAGGCGCTCGGCGTGCCGGTCGAGGACATGCGGGTGGTCGCCCTGCAAGACCAGAACCTCAATCTCGGTCACGCCGTGCTGGTGGTCTATGTCGGCGACGAGCCGATGCTGCTGGACAACCAGATCGCCTCGGTGGTTCCCGCCAACTCCATCAGGCACTACAACCCGGTCTTCTCGATCAACGAATCCGGCTGGTGGCTGCACCGCCGCTGAGGGCTACTTTTGCCAGAGCGATACCAAGGCGTGGATATCTGCTGCCCGAATCTTAGCAGTTCGTTTACCATGAGGCTCGCAAGGTGAGGCTGGGGTGCCATGAGGCGCCGCCTTGAGCCGTGGGCCGGATGAACGAGCGGACCAACAAAGAGACGCGCGCGCTGACGTACGACGAGCTGTTGCTCGACTTCGTCACGCGCCTCGACCGTCACCGCGCCGGCCGCATGGCGTGCGAGCTGCACCTTGATCTGCTCCGGCCCTATCACCAGCAGCCCCACCATCTGCGCATCGTGCGCAAGACCATGGAGCCGCTGACCCGCCGCTTCGATGCCGGCATCTACGAGATGCACAACAGAAGCGTTGTCGTCGTCACCAAGGGCGCCGCGCTCGCCGACATCGAGCAGTATGTCGCGCAGGTGCGCGCCCTGTTCTCCGAAGATCCGCTGTTCATCGGCGAGGACCAGTCGCAATTCTGCAGCTGGTACGACCTGGAGCGCGACTACGACGCGCTGCTGCGGCGCGCCCGGCAGCTGACCGAGGGTCGCAAGGCCGCGGACTCGAGCGAGGAGTCGGCGCCGGCCAATCGCGCCACCCCCGGCGGCACGGCGATCCGGCCGACCCACCTGGAACAGATCGAGCGCGCCATCGAGCATGCCGACCTCGCCAACATCCTGCGTCGGCAGGATATCTGCGCGATCGTTCCCGGCCTGCGGCCGGAACCGATGTTCCACGAGCTCTATTTCTCGATGCACTACCTGGCGCAGACGCTGCTGCCCGGCCACAACGTCACCTCCGATGACTTCCTGTTCCGGCACCTGACCCGGGTGCTGGACCGCCGCATGCTGGCTCTGATGATGCAGCGCGAGCTGTTCCCGATGCTGCGGACCGCCGCGCTCAATCTCAACGTGCGCACGGTGCTCTCGGCCGAGTTCATGGAGTTCGACAAGGCGACCAACATCAAGGACCGCGGCTCGCTGGCGATCGAGTTGCCGGCGCTCGACATCGTGAACGAGCCCAACGAATACCTGTTCGCGCGCGATTTCCTGAAGGAGCGCGGCTACAAGATCGTGCTCGACGGCGTGAAGCACCTCAACCTGCCGCTGATCGACCGCGACTGGCTGGGCTTCGATTTCGTCAAGGTGACCTGGACCCCCAGCCTCTACGACGACGCCGCGACCCAGCGCGGCGAAGCGCTCAAGGCCGCGGTGTCGAG
>DATFDU010000388.1:0-4245 GCA_035251915.1 Dongiaceae bacterium
ATGCCGGCCGCGACGTCCCAGGCATTGATGTGAGCCTCGTAGTAGCCGTCGAACCGGCCATCGGCCGCGAAGGCCATGCCCAACGCGCCGGACCCGAAGCGGGCGTACTCGCAGCTTGCCTCGAGGCAGGCGGTGACTGCGCTCACGTGTTCCTGGACCGGCCGGCGATAGCTGAAGCCGAGGTGCATGCGCGCCTCGTCCAGCTTTTGCGCACTGCTGACGCGGATGCGCTTGCCGTTGAGGAATGCGCCCGCGCCCGCCTGCGCGGTATAGAGCTCTTCCGTCACTGGGTTGTAGATGACGCCGAGTACGGACCGGCCGCCGATGACGAGCCCGAGCGAGACGCACCAGACCGGGATGCCGGCGATGAAATTGCTGGTGCCGTCGATCGGGTCGATGATCCAGGTCGCTTCGCCGCCGGCGTTCTGCGCACCGCCTTCCTCGCCCAGGAATGAGTCGCCTGGGAATGCCGTCATCAGCGCGCCGACGACGAACTCCTCGCACGCCTTGTCCGCTTCGCTGACGAAGTCCTGGCGGCCCTTGCGCTCGATGGTCAGGCTGTCGCGGCGGCGGTAGCGCTCGAGCGCCAACTGCCCGGCCTCCCGCACCACGCCCTGCGCGAACCGATAGCGGAGACCGAGGTCGCTTTGGTCCATGACTCATCCGATCTTGCAGTGCAGCAACATTTCATACTTTCCAGACGCGATCGGTTCGGTCAATGTTGTTCTGTAATAAAACTTTCACAAACGGCCGAAAAACGGCCGAAGCATTCCAAGCGGAGGAAACCGATGATCCCATCCATCAAAGCCGCCCGGCTTTTGGCCGCCGTGGCCGCCACTGCACTTTCGGCAACCTTGGCCATCGATCATGCCAAGGCGGAGGGCAACCTCACCGTCTACTGCTCGCCGCAGGAGGAATGGTGCCAGCTCATGGTCAATGAGTTCCAGAAGGCGACCGGCATCACCGTCGCCATGACGCGCAAGAGCTCGGGCGAGACCTTTGCCCAGATCAAGGCCGAGGCCGCGAACCCGAAGGGCGATATCTGGTGGGGCGGCACGGGCGACCCGCATCTGCAGGCAGCCGAGGAGGACCTCACCGTCGCCTATGATTCGCCGATGTTGAAGGACCTCAACGACTGGGCGGTCCAGCAGCACAAGACCGCCGACGGCAAGACCGTCGGCATCTACATGGGCGCGCTCGGCTTCGGCTACAGCGCCGACGTGCTGAAGGAAAAGGGCGTCGAGGGTCCGAAGTGCTGGGCCGATCTCACCAAGCCCGAATACAAGGGCGAAGTCCAAGTCGCTAACCCGAATTCCTCGGGCACCGCCTATACATTCGTCGCCACCCTGGTGCAGATCATGGGCGAGGAGGACGCCTTCGCCTATCTCAAGAAGCTCAACGAGAACATCAACCAATACACCAAGTCGGGCGCGGCGCCCTCGCAGGCCGCCTCGCGCGGCGAGACCTTGATCGGAATTACGTTCCAGCACGATCTGGTGACTCCGGCCGTCACCTCCGGCGTGCCGATGGTGGTGGTGTCGCCTTGCGAAGGCACCGGCTTCGAGGTCGGCTCGATGAGCATCATCAAGGGCGCGCCCAACCTGGAGAATGCGAAGAAGTGGTACGACTGGGCATTGACGCCGGAAGCGCAGGCATTGGGCGCCCAGGCCAACGCCTTCCAGGTGCCGTCGAACAAGAACGCGCCGATCCCGGAAGCCGCGCCGAAGCTCTCCGAGATCAAGCTGATCGACTACGACTTCGCCAAATACGGCTCGTCGGACGAGCGCAAGCGCCTGCTCAGCCGCTGGGACAAGGAAATCGGCGCCCAGTAGCCGAACGCGAGACGCGGCCGGCGGCAGCGAGGTTGCCGCCGGCCGACCATTTTATCGACCATGGCGGCATCGACCCGGCAAGATCGCACCCTGCTCGCGCTGCTCATCGCGGGCGCGGTCGGGCTTGTCCTGCTGCCCTGGTATGCGCTCGAAACCGGCTTCTGGAGTTTCGGCTGGCTCGCCGCATACCCCGACGCAAGCACGGCGCCGGCCGTTCTCCTCGCGGCTGTCCATGATCGCAGCTGGCTTTGGCCGCTGTTTCTGGCGCTTGCACTGCCGCTGCCCGCGTTGTTCGGCCACCGCCACGGCGGGATGCTGGTGCTCGCCGGCGGCGTGGTCGGGATCTTCTATCTGTTCCTGCAGGGTTTCCTGATCGGCATTCGCGGCTGGTCCCTGCCCGGCCTTGCGGCGACGTTCGGCCCGGTGCCGCCCCAGGAAGGGCTCGGCGCCGGAGCACTGGTCGGCGGCACGGCCTTCCTGCTTCTGATCGCGGCGGGGCTGGCGCGCCGCGGCGCGATGCGCGGCGATCAGTTCCTGGTCGGATCGATCGCCATGGTCGTCGCCTCGATCCTGCTGTTCGTGTTCTTTCCGGTCGCCGCGGTGCTGCTGGAAGCGGCGATCGACAGCGCGGGCGGCTTTTCTGTCGGCGCCTTGGTCGAGCGCCTGACCACCGACGACATCTGGTCACTCGGCTGCTTCGCCGGCCGGAACTACTGCGGCGTGTTCTGGAACAGCCTGTGGCTGGCGGTGGCATGCGGCATCACCACCACACTGCTCGGCCTTGCCTTCGCGCTGCTGCACAAGCGCACCGACTTCCGCGCCAAGGGGCTGCTGCGCCTGCTCGCCATTTTGCCCATCATCACGCCGCCGTTCGTCATCGGTCTCGGCATCATCCTGCTGTTCGGACGCAGCGGCGTCGCCACCTCCCTCATCAGCGACCTGTTCGGCATCCCGCCCAGCCGCTGGATCTACGGCTTCTCCGGCCTGCTGCTGGTGCAGACCCTGGCCTTCACGCCGATCGCCTATCTGGTGCTGATCGGCGTGGTCGAAGGCATCAGCCCGTCGATGGAGGAAGCGGCGCAGACCTTGCGCGCCGACCGCTGGCGCACCTTCCGCACCGTGACCTGGCCGCTGCTGCGCCCCGGGCTCGCCAACGCCTTCCTGATCGGGTTCGTGGAAAGCCTGGCTGATTTCGGCAATCCGCTGGTGCTCGGCGGCAATTTCGACGTGCTCTCGACCGACATCTTCTTCGCCATCGTCGGCTCGCAGAACGACCCCGGCCGCGCGGCCGCACTCTCCATCGTGCTGCTGTTCCTCACCCTGTCGGCGTTCGTGCTGCAGCGGCAGTGGCTCGGCCGCCGCTCCTACACCACCATCTCCGGCAAGGGCGATTCCGGCCTGCCGGTCGCGCTGCCGCGCGGCCTGCGCATCGGCATCTACGCCGTGACCATGCCGTGGCTCATCTTCACCATCGTGCTTTATCTGATGATCCTGGTCGGCGGCTTCGTGAAGTCCCTCGGCCTCAATAACACGCCGACCATCGAGCATTACATCACCGCCTTCGGCATCGCCTGGGGCCCGAACGGGCTGCTGTGGACCGGCCGCGCCTGGCCGTCCTTCGGCACCACCATGGAGCTGGCGGCGATCGCAGCGCCGCTGACGGCGGTGATCGGTCTGCTCACCGCCTACCTGCTCAACCGGCAGCATTTCCTCGGCAAGAACACGTTCGAGTTCATGACCATGCTGAGCTTCGCCATTCCCGGCACGGTCATCGGCGTCAGCTATATCGTCGCCTTCAACGTGCCGCCGATCGAGTTGACCGGCACCGGGCTCATCCTCGTCATCTGCTTCGTGTTCCGGAACATGCCGGTCTCGATCCGCGCCGGCCTCGCGACCCTCAGCCAGATCGACAAGAGCCTGGACGAATGCTCGCTGACGCTGCGCCACGGCAGCTTCGCGACCCTGCGCCGGGTGATCCTGCCGCTGCTGCGGCCCGCCATCATCGCGTCCCTGGTCTATGCCTTCGTGCGCGCCATCACCTCGGTCAGCGCCGTCATCTTCCTGGTCAGCGCGCAATACAACCTCGCCACCGCCTACATCGTCGGACGCGTCGAGATCTCCGACTTCGGCGTCGCCATCGCTTACTCCTCGGTGCTGATCGTCTGCATGCTGGCGGCGATCGGCCTGATCCAGCTCGGCGTCGGCGAGCAGCGCCGCGCCCGCCGCACCGTCACCACCCCGGTACCTCTGGAGGCCGCGTCATGAGCATCGCCACTCGATCCGCCGACGTGGTGCTGGACAAGGTGCGCAAGCAGTACGGCCAGGTCACTGCGGTCGAGGAGGTCTCCATCACCATCGAGGCCGGCACGCTGGTCACGCTGCTCGGCCCCTCGGGCTGCGGCAAGACCACGAC
>DATFDU010000389.1:0-2313 GCA_035251915.1 Dongiaceae bacterium
GCCCTGCGCGCCGTGCTCGCCGTCGGCTACCAGAGCGCGGGGACGATGGAGATGCTGCGCTCGCGCGAGGGCACGCTCCACTTCATGGAGATGAACACGCGCCTGCAGGTCGAGCATCCGGTGACCGAGATGGTGACCGGCCTCGACCTGGTGGAGCAGATGATCCGCGTCGCAGCCGGCGAGAAGCTGAAGATCAAGCAAAGCGACGTGAAGCTGAATGGCTGGGCGATCGAGGCGCGCGTCTACGCCGAGGACCCGCTGCGCAACTTCCTGCCCTCGACCGGGCGGCTGGTGCGCTATCGCGAGCCGTCGGGAGGTCCGGCGGTGCGCGTCGACAGCGGCGTCTACGAAGGCGCCGAGATCAGCATGTTCTACGATCCCATGATCGCCAAGCTGGTGACCCATGGCGATGATCGGCCCGGCGCCATCGCAGCGATGCAGGAGGCACTGGATTCCTTCTACATCCGCGGCCTCGGCCACAATGTGCCGTTCCTGTCGGCGCTGATGGCGCATCCGCGCTTCCATGCCGGGCGGCTCACCACCGGTTTCATCGCCGAGGAATTTCCCGAAGGCTTCCACGGCGTCGACCTGCCGGACGAAGAGAAGGGCGACATTGTCGCGGTGGCGGCGGTGGTGCATCAGACCTACGCCCGCCGCGCGGTCTCCGCCACGCCGCGCTTCAAGACCGCGGCGCCGGTGGCCAACGGCAAGTGGGTGGTGAAGAGCGGCAAGGAGCAGCACGAGGTCACGGTGGTCGAGACCGCGATGGGCCATGCGGTGATCGCCGGCAGGCGCAGCCGCGAGCTGGTCAGCGACTGGCAGATCGGCGACTCGATCTATCGCGGCCGCATCGACAACCGGCGCATCACCGTGCAGATCGATCGCGATGGCATCGGCTATCGCATCGCGCATGGCGGCGCGCAGCTGAAGCTGCAGGTGCTGGCGCCGCGCGCGGCCGCGCTCGCCGCCCATATGCTCGAAAAGACGCCGCCGGACATGTCCAAATACCTGCTGTCGCCGATGCCGGGTTTGCTGGTGCAGATCTCGGTGAAGGAAGGCCAGGACATCAAGGCGGGGCAGGAGCTGGCGGTGGTCGAGGCGATGAAGATGGAGAACATGCTGCGCGCCGAGCGCGACGGCAAGGTCGCGAAGCTGCATGCCAAGGCCGGCGACAGCCTGTCCGTCGACCAGGTGATCGTCGAGTTTGCGTAACCATGGCCGACCGCAAGATCGTTCACGTGCTGATCTCCGGCACCGTCCAGGGTGTCTGGTTCCGCGCCTGGACCGCGCAGGAAGCGCTGGCCCGCGGCCTCGACGGCTGGGTGCGCAACCGGCGCGACGGCGACGTCGAGGCGGTGTTCGCCGGCCCGGCCGACAAAGTCGATGACATGATCCGCGCCTGTCATCGCGGACCGGAAGCGGCACGCGTCTCCAACGTCCTCGTCCAGCCCCATGCCGACGATCCCGGCAAGGGCTTCCGAAAGTCTCCGACAGTCTGATCTTCCAAATGCGATTGAAGAAATTCTACCGGCGCCATCTGCGCTATCCGCTCTGGCGAGTGCGGCACCCCTTCGCGCCCTACGAGCACTATTACGCCTGGGTGGTGACGCGCAAGCTGCGGCGCGGCCGTGCGCATCCCGCCATCGGCCCGACGGCGAAAGCCGCGCGCGGCGAACGCGAGATGATCAAGGTGATGCTGCAGCACGGGCTGCAGCGGCATCACACCTTCGTCGACTATGGCTGCGGCAGCCTGCGGCTCGGCCGTCCGATCATTGAGTTGCTGGAGCCCGGAAAGTTCTGGGGCCTTGATCTCGCTCAGGAATTTCTCGAAGCGGGACTTGACCATGTCGGCTCCGACGTGGCGGCAGAGAAGCGGCCGAACCTGCGCGTGATCGATGAGGCCGGCCTTGCCGCGGCCAAGGCGGCGCGGCCCGATTTCATCGGCGCCTGGCACGTCTGCGGCAAGATTCCGGACCAGATCCTCGACAACTTCTTCGGCAAGGTGCTCGGCCTGATGCACGCAGGGACGCAGGTGTTCCTGCAGTTCGAGGATACGGGGAAGCGCGAGCAACTGCACGGCCTCGCCTGGTCACTGCCGGAAGCGATGGTGGTCGCCGCGATCAAGCGCGTCGACCCCAAGCTCAAGATCGACATCCTCGAACTCACCAAACGCCGCCACCGCAACATGCGCTATCTCTGCGCGCATGTGCGCTATTGAGCGGCGCTGGCGAGATCGCCCTCGAACACGTCCTCGAACGCCCCGCGCAGCGCCATGTCGAACTCCGGCATCGACACGATGTAGCCGAGCTGCGC
>DATFDU010000390.1:0-4993 GCA_035251915.1 Dongiaceae bacterium
GGCCGCTCCCTGGCATCGAACTGCAACGCGTCCAGCAGATCATCGACGCTGGTAGAAAGACTCGTGCCGCCCTGCACCGCGAGGCCGGCCGGCTTGTCGATCACCAGCACATCGTCATCCTTGTAGAGCACCGCCTTCTGCAGCGTCTTGGCCAAGCCGGCATCGGCCGCGCGCGGACGGCGCGGCTGCTCCGGCGACCGCTCAGGCGGCTCGCCCAGCGGCGGCACGCGCACCACCTGCCCCGCTTCGACGCGGTCGCCGGCCTTGGCGCGCTTGCCGTCGAGACGGATCTGGCCGGTACGCAGCAGCTTCTCCAGCCGGCCATGGCCGAGCGTGGGGAAGCGCCGCTTGAACCAGCGGTCGAGCCGCTGGTCGGCGTCTTCGTCTCTGATCTCGATTTGCTGCACGCCGCTCATGGGCGTGAGACAGCACGAAAGGCGGGATGAATCAAGCCGCCGCGCGGTTGCGTGGCAGCCACTCCAGCAATCGGTCCGTCGCCATCAGATAGGCGCCGATCTGCGCCATCTCATCGAGGCCGGAATCGGTCGCGCCCGAAATGGCGTCGGTGGCGAGGACGAGGCGGAAATCGCGGTTGGCGGCGGCGTAGACGGTGGACCTGGGAGAGGCCGGGAAATCGGTGCCGCAGATGACGATGGTGGAGATGCCGAGGGACTTCAAATGCTCTTCGACCGGAGTCTGGAAGAACGCCGAAAGCCGCGGCTTGTAGCAGATCCACTCCTTCGGCCCGATCTCCTGCAGCTTGCCGTCCAGAAGCAGATCGGGCTGCAAGCGCAGCCCGGATGTCGGTTTCAGATCGTCGATGATCTCGGCGCCGAGGGTGCCCGGCATGACGATGCGCTGGCCGGCCTCGATCAGCGCGCGATGGCACAGATCGACATTCGAGCCGTTGCAGCGGTAGAGGCGGACCATGTGGACGATGGGTGCGTGGTGCGCGCGGAACGCTTCGACCAGCTGGCGCATCTGCGATGCCGCCGCGCTGCTGCCGCTGACTGTCGCTGGTGCACCTGGATTGATGAAATCGCGTTGAGCATCGATGGTGAGCAACGCGGCCTTTTGGCGCTCCGGCGACAGATAATCCTGCATCCCCGAACCCTGGTTATGGTTTACACGAATTGTCTTTCCTGGGACTGGCCCCACCCCCCTAGGTCCAGCCGCAAGCGGCGACCCTAACGAGGGCATTGTAACGGGACAAGTCCATTCAGCGCATGCCACAGCCGCCAAATCTGCATTTCTCGCATGGATCGAAAGCGGGCCGGATAGGCCTGGAAATCGGCCCCAAGTCACTCTTGGGGGTCGCCCTGCGCCTTCTTCGCGCGCAGCCGGTCCCAATATTCGATGCGCTTCAGGATCTCGCGTTCGAAGCCCCGTTCGACCGGCTGGTAGAAGCGCTGGCGGGCCATCCCGTCGGGGAAATAATTCTGCCCCGAGAAGCCTTCGGCAGTGCTGTGGTCGTAGTTGTATCCTTTGCCGTAGCCGAGATCCTTCATCAGCCGCGTGGGCGCATTGAGGATATGCTTGGGCGGCATCAGCGACCCGGTCTTGCGCGCGGCCTCGTTGGCGCCGCTCATGGCTTCGTAGGCGGCATTCGATTTCGGCGCGGTGCCGAGATAGATGACGCATTGCGCGATCGCGAGCTCGCCTTCCGGCGAGCCCAAGCGGTCGTAGGCGTCCCAGGCCGACAGCGCTTGCACTAGCGCCTGCGGATCGGCGAGGCCGACATCCTCCACCGCGAAGCGCAGCAGCCGGCGCGCGACATATTTCGGGTCCTCGCCGCCCACCAGCATGCGCGCCAGCCAGTAGAGCGCCGCATCGGTATCGGACCCGCGCAACGACTTGTGCAGCGCGGAAATGAGGTTGTAGTGCCCTTCCTGCGCCTTGTCGTAGAGCGGCGCGCGCTTCTGCACGGCCTTGGTCAGTGCCGCCGGGTCCAGGATTATATCCGGCGGTAGACGGAACAGTTCCTCTGCCATGTTCAGCAGATATCGACCATCGCCGTCCGCCATCGCGATCAATGCAACACGCGCCTCCGCATTCAGAGGCAGCGAAAATCCCATCAGTTCTTCGGCCCGCTTGAGCAGAGTCTCGAGGTCGCCCTCGTGCAGGCGGTTGAGCACGAACACCTGGCAGCGCGACAGCAAGGCGGCGTTCAGCTCGAACGACGGATTCTCGGTGGTGGCGCCGACCAGCACGATGGTGCCGTCCTCGACATGCGGCAGGAAGCCGTCCTGCTGGCTGCGGTTGAAGCGATGGATCTCGTCGATGAACAGCAGCGTGCCGCGGCCCATCAGGCGGCGCTGCTTGGCCGCTTCGAAGATCTTGCGCAGCTCTGCGACGCCGGAGAAGATCGCCGACAGCATCTCGAAATGCAGATCGACCTTTTCCGCGATCAGGCGCGCGAGCGTGGTCTTGCCGCAGCCCGGCGGCCCCCACAGGATCATCGATGAGATCTGCCCTGCCGCCAGCATGCGGCCGATCGGCGCGTTGGCGCCAATCAGGTGATCCTGGCCGACGATCTCCTCCAGGCGCTGCGGCCGCAGGCGGTCGGCCAGCGGCCGCGGCGCTTGTGCTTCGAACAGGCCTGACATCGCCTAGCGCACCGTGACGGACTTGACCTTGCCGTCGCGTTCCACCGTCAGCTCCCATTCGTCGCGCTCGACCGAGAGCACCTCGGTCAGCTGCGCGACGCTCTCGATGTCGGTGCTATCGATGCGCGCGATGAGATCCCCGGGCCTGAGGCCGAGGCTGCGCGCGAACGAGTTGCGCTTGACATCGACGATCACGACGCCCTTCCAGCCGCTGACCGAGAGCTCTTCGCCGAGGGCGGGCGACAGATTGGCGACCTGCGCGCCGTTCAACGGCTGCTCGCCCTGCAGCCAGGTCTCGTCCGGCTCGGGCTCGCGCGGCGCCGGGGTCAGCTCGACCCGCAGCTCGAGCTGCTCGCCTTTGCGCATCACCGTCACGTCGGCGTCATCGCCGATGCGCAAGGTGGCCAGGCGGAACGCCATGCCCTGAGGGTCCTGCACATCGCGGCCGTTGATCGCCAGCAGCACGTCGCCGGGCCTGATGCCCGCTTCGGCGGCGGGGCCGCCGGGGAACAGCTCCTTCACGACCACGCCGCCCGGTCTCTCGAAGCCGAGGCTCTCCGCGATCTCCGCACTCAAGGCCTCGCCGGTCACGCCGAGCCACGGCCGCACCAGCTTGCCGCCGGTTGCCTCGGCATCGACCACGGCGCGCACGATGTTGGAGGGAATCGCGAAGCCGATGCCGATCGATCCGCCGCTCTGCGAGAAGATCGCGGTGTTGATGCCGACCAGCTTGCCGTCAGTGGTGACCAGCGCGCCGCCCGAGTTGCCGGGATTGATGGCGGCGTCGGTCTGGATGAAGAAACCGAAATCGTTGATGCCGGTGCGGGTGCGCGCGAGGCCGGAGACGATGCCGCTGGTCACGGTCTGTCCGACGCCGAACGGATTGCCGATCGCCAGCACCAGGTCGCCGACCTCCAGGTCGTCGGAATCGCGGAACGGCAGCGTCGGCAGCGTGGCGCCCTTGGTCTCCATGCGCAGCAGCGCCAGGTCCATCTGCTCTTCCTGGGCGATCCGCTTGGCTTCGAACTCGCGGCCGTCGTTGAGCACCACGCGGATCTCGTCCGCGCCTTCGATGACGTGGTAGTTGGTGACGACCAACCCATCGGCCTCGACGATGACGCCGGAGCCGAGCGCGTTCTGGATGCGCTCGCGCGAGCGGCCGAAGTCGAACTGATCGCCGAAGAACTGCTTGAAGAACGGATCGTCGAAGAAGGGCGACAGCGCCTGCTGCTTCACGACCTTCTTGGTGTAGATGTTGACGACCGCCGGCGCCACCATCTTCACCACCGGCGCGAAAGTCAGGTCGATCTGCTGGGTCGAGGTTGGGACGGTATCCTGCGCGATCGCCGGCAAGGGCATCAGCGCCGCCACGATCAGACCAATCCGCGCAATCCAGAACCGCATCGGGTCACTCCACGTTAAGCCAGAGCCCTACCCCCTCCGCATCCGCCCCCAGCATGGCTGCAAGATGGTAACAAAAAGGGCAGCCGACAAGGCTGCCCCGTTTGCGTGATCTATCCGACCGAGGCCTACGCCGGGACAGCTTCGCCCTCGGCCGCTTCTTCCTTCTGGACCGGGCCGGAATCCTGGCCCTTGGCCGAGACGTCGCGGTCGACGAACTCGATGACCGCCATCGAGGCCATGTCGCCGTAGCGGAAGCCCGCCTTCAGCACGCGGGTGTAGCCGCCGGCGCGCGTCTTGTAGCGGGTGGCGAGCGTGGTCAGCAACTTCTCGGCCAGCTTGTCGTCCTTGAGCGAGGCGAGGATCTGGCGACGGGCGGCGAGGCCGCCCTTCTTGCCCAGCGTCACCAGCTTTTCCACGATCGGGCGCAGGTCCTTCGCCTTCGGCAGCGTGGTCTTGATCTGCTCGTGCTTGACCAGCGCGGCGGCCAGGTTGTTGAACATCGCCTTGCGGTGCGATGACGTTCGGTTCAGCTTGCGGCCGGCAACGGCGTGACGCATGTGGGCTCTCCTCTTCCTCTTGGCTCGCTAGCGCCCTCGGGCGTCGCGCGAAACCGGTTGCGATCCCACTCCACCGCGGCGCATTCGCGCCATGAACGGAAGGGGCGGGCCACCATGGCCCCGATACGCGGAACTCTTCCGGCTTAGAACGGCTCGTCCAGCCGCTTCGCCAGCTCTTCGATATTCTCCGGCGGCCAGTTCGGGATCTCCATGCCGAGATGGAGGCCCATCTGAGCCAGCACTTCCTTGATCTCGTTCAGCGACTTGCGGCCGAAGTTCGGGGTGCGGAGCATCTCCGCCTCGGTCTTCTGCACCAGATCGCCGATATAGACGATGTTGTCGTTCTTGAGGCAGTTGGCCGAGCGGACCGACAGCTCCAGCTCGTCGACCTTGCGCAGCAGGTTCTTGTTGAACGGCGGCTCGACC
>DATFDU010000391.1:0-5048 GCA_035251915.1 Dongiaceae bacterium
TGACCCAGTCGCCGAAATCGGCGCTGTCGGCCAGCGTGTCCATGATCTCGCGATGATCGTAGAAGCGCCCTTCGCCGAGATCGACCGCGATCATCTGTCCGGGGCCGAGACGCCCCTTGCGGCTGATGCGGTCCTCCGCCAGCTTCACCATGCCGGTCTCGGAACCCGCCACCAGCAGCCCGTCACTGGTGATCGAATAGCGCAGGGGCCTGAGGCCGTTGCGGTCGGTGAACGCCACGACCCAGTTGCCGGCGAAGCCGCAGATCGCCGCCGGTCCGTCCCACGGCTCCATCACCGAGTTGCAGTAGGAGAACAGGTCCTTGTGCTTCTGCGGCATGGCGGCCCGGCCGTCCCACACATCGGGCACCAACAGGCACTTCACCATCGGCAGCGGCCGCTCTTCCGTGGTCATCACCTCGAACACGTTGTCGAGCGCGGCGGAATCGGAACCGCCCGGCTGCACCACCGGCTTCAGCTCCGCCATACGGTCGCCATAGACCGGCGAGTACATCCGGGTCTCGTGCGCCTTCATCCAGTTGACGTTGCCTTTCAGCGTGTTGATCTCGCCGTTGTGGGCGATCACGCGGAACGGCTGCGCCAGGTTCCAGGTCGGGAAGGTGTTGGTCGAATAGCGCTGGTGATAGACCGCGAAGTTGGAGACGAAGCGCTCGTCCAGCAGGTCCGGATAGAAGGCGGTCAGCTGCTCCGCCAGGAACATGCCCTTGTAGATGACCGAGCGGCAGGACAGCGAGCAGATATAGAGCTCGCCGATGCCTTCCTCGGCGGCGGCGCGCTCGATGCGCCGGCGGATGACGTAGAGGTCGGTCTCGAATGTCTCCTCGCTCACGCCCTTCGAGTTGGCGATCATGATCTGCTCGATCTCGGGGCGCGTGGCGTTCGCCTTCTCGCCGATGACGCCGATATTCACCGGCACCTGGCGCCAGCCATAGATGGTGTAGCCGTAGTTCAGGATCTCGCGCTCGACGATGACGCGGCAGACCTCCTGCTTGCCGAGATCGGTGCGCGGCAGGAAGATCTGGCCGATGCCGAGCTTGCCGGGGCTGAGCGCCTGGCCGACCTTGCGGACATAGTCCTCGAAAAAGGCGTGCGGGATCTGCACATGGATGCCGGCGCCGTCGCCGGTCTTGCCGTCGGCATCGACCGCGCCGCGGTGCCACACCGATTTCAGCGCCTCGATCCCCATCAACACGATCTCGCGCCGCGGCGCGCCGTCGATCGCCGCGATCACGCCGACGCCACAGGCATCATGCTCGTCGGCCGGATCGTAGAGGCCTGTCGTCGAGAGGTGTTGCGCTTGTTTCGTGTAGGTCTCAGCCCAATTGGTCATCGCTGGCTTCCTCAACACTCTCCAGATGTCATCCCGGAAAGCGGCGCAAGCCGCTGATCCGGGACCGATGGGGCCTCACGTGTCGGGGCCGCATGGGTCCCGGGTGGCGTGAAGCCTGTCCTTGGGCCGCGCGAAGCGCGGACCCGAGGGCTTGGCCGGGATGACAGAACGGGGGCGAATGTCATCGTCTGTTACTCACTCCGCCGCCAGCTTGGCGCGCGCTTGCGTCACGTAGCTCTCGATCGCCGCTGCCGCATCGCGGCCGTCGCGGATCGCCCAGACCACCAGCGAGGCGCCGCGCACGATGTCGCCGGCGGCGAACACGCCGGGCATGCTCGTCATCAAGCTGCGCCAGTCGATCTTCAGCGTGCCCCAGTTGGTGAGGGTGATGTCCTTGCTGCCGGTCATGCCCGCCACATCTTCCGGATCGAAGCCGAGCGCCTTGATCGCGAGGTCGGCTTCGATGGTGAAGCTCGAGCCCTCGATGACGCGCGGCGTCTGCCGTCCGGTCGCGTCGGGCAGGCCGAGATGGATGCGCTGGCAGCGCACGCCGGTGACGCGGTTGTCGGCATTGCCGAGGAACGCCTCGGGCTGCGCCTGCCAGACGAATTGCACGCCTTCCTCCTCGGCGTGCGCCACCTCGCGTTGCGAGCCCGGCATGTTGGCCCGGTCGCGGCGATAGACGCAGTGCACGGAGATCGCACCCTGCCGAACGGCGGTGCGCACGCAATCCATCGCGGTATCGCCGCCGCCGATGACGACCACGCGCTTGCCGCGCGCGTCGAGCGCGCCGGACTCGAACTCCGGCACGCCGTCGCCGAGGCCCTTGCGGTTGCTGGCGGTGAGGTAGGAGAGGGCGGGCACGATGTTGTCGAGGCCGCTGCCCGGGCCCGCCATCTCGCGCGCCTTGTAGACGCCGATCGCCAGCAGCACGGCGTCGTGCTTGCGCTGCAGCTCGGCGAGGGAGATGTCGCGGCCGAGCTCGCAGTTCAGCTTGAACTGGATTCCGCCGTCGGTCAGCTGCTCGGCGCGGCGCAGCACGATCGGCTTCTCCAGCTTGAAGCCGGGAATGCCGTAGATCATCAGGCCGCCGATCCGGTCGTAGCGGTCATAGACCGTCACCTGGTAGCCCTTGCGGCGCAGGAACTCGGCGGCGGCGAGGCCCGCCGGCCCGGCACCGACGATGCCGATCGATTCGCTGCGTTCGCGCGTCGGCTTGATCGGCTTGACCCAGCCCATCTCGAAGGCGGTGTCGGTAATGTAGCGCTCGATGGAGCCGATGGTGACGGTCCCGTGGCCGGATTGCTCGATCACGCAATTGCCTTCGCACAGCCGGTCCTGCGGGCAGATGCGGCCGCAGATCTCGGGGAACGTGTTGGTGGCGGAGGCGATCTCGTAGGCCTCCTCCAGCCGGCCCTCGGCCGTCAGCTTCAGCCAGTCGGGGATGTTGTTGTTGAGCGGGCAATGGACCTGGCAGAACGGCACGCCGCACTGCGAGCAGCGGCTGGCTTGCGCCGAGGCTGCCGCCGGGCGGAACCGGTCATAGATCTCCTGGAAATCCTCACGCCGCAGGCCGGCCTCGCGCTTGTCCGGCATGGCCTTGGGCAGATTGACGAATTTCAGCAGATGCTCAGCCATCCCGCGCCCGTCCCAGTCCCAGATAAGTGGCGAAGGTCTCAGATCAGAGCGAAAGATTAGGTCAAAAGATGCGACCAATCCAGCGGAAACATCCAACTATGACAATATTACTGTCTTATTTTATAGAGGGCCGCCGACTTCGGATGCACCAGGGGGTTTGCTGCGTTCCAATGGACTTCAATTAGTTCCATTTTGAGACCATATGTTGCGTTTTTCCAGCGAATCCAACGTGCTATAAGCTCGGACAAGCGTTGCCCGGCCAATCGGGGGTTCAGCCGAGTGCCGAATATCGACATCCTGGTCCTGGCAATTCTCCAGGGCGCGAGCGAATTCCTGCCAATCGGATCAAGCGGCCACCTCATCATGGTGCCGCAACTTTATTGCTGGGGGCCGCAGGCACCGGGCCTGGAGCTGGCGGCGCTGCTGGGCGCCCTGGCGGCGGTGATGGTGTGCTTCGCCGGTGACCTTACCGGCATGCTGCAGGGCTTCGTGAAGGTGCTGCAGGGCAAGCGCGACGGCCGGGTCCGGCTGATCGGCCTGCTGCTGGTGGCGGCGATCCCCTATCTGGTGGCCGCATTGTTGATGGAGCTCTATGCCGGCGACGCGCTGCGCCGCCCGCTGGTCATCGGTAACGCCTTGGTCTGGTTCGGCCTGCTGCTGTACGGCGCCGACCGGCTCGGCCTGACGGTGCGGCGAATCGAGCACATGACCTTCGGCCAGGCGTTGACCTTCGGCCTGCTACAATGCTGCGCGGTCATTCCCGGCGCCAGCGGCACCGGCATCACCATGACCATGGGGCGCGTGCTCGGCTACGAGCGGCCGGAGGCGGTGCGGTTCGCGTTCCTGCTGGCGATCCCGATCCTGATTGCGATCGCCGGCTACAAAGGGTGGCTGGTGTTCGAGGCCGGCAGCGCGATCGACTTTCCGCAGGCGGCGCTGGCCTTCGGCCTCTCCGCCGTCGCCGGCTTCCTCGCCATCGCGTTCCTCAGCTACTGGGTGCGCCGCTCCGGCTTCCTGCCGTTCGTGCTCTACCGCGTCGCGTTCGGCGCCTACCTGATCTCGATATTCTACGCCGCGGGCGGGCCGAGCTGCTGACCCCCTACGGTCGGTGGTAGGTGCTGCGCGTGCGATAGCGCTCGAGGTAGGTGGGGATGATCGCTTCCACGCCGGTCGGCGTGATGCCGAGATCGCTGAGGCCGGCCGAGCCAGCGCTCGGCACATTGTCGCGCTTCAGCTGGCGCACCTGGTCGGTGGTCAGCGCCGGCCCGGGCAGGATCGGCACCACGGCGTTGACCGCGCTGGTCGCGCCTTGCGCAACGCATCCGATCGCGCTTGCAATCGGGAAGGGCAGCGGCACCAGCGGGCGCTTGCGGCCGGTCTCCTGCAGCACCATCCGCATCAGCTCGGCGAAGCTGTAGATCTTCGGTCCCGCCAGCTCATAGGTCCGGCCGGCGGCCTCCGGCGTTTCGATCGCTTTCACCACCGCCGCGGCGACGTCGCCGACATAGACCGGCTGGAACCGGGTCTTGCCGCCGCCAATCAGCGGCAGGGCAGGCGCCAGCTGCGCCATGCGGGCAAAGCGGTTGAAGAAACCATCTTCCGGCCCGAACACGATCGATGGCCGCAGGACGATGGCATTGGGGAACGCCTGCCGCACCGCCGCCTCGCCCGCCGCCTTGGTGCGGGCGTAGGCCGAATCGGAATTCGCGTCGGCGCCGATGGCGGAGATCTGGACCAAGTGCCGCGCCGCGGCGCGCGCCGCTTCCTCGGCGATCGCCTTGGCGCCCTCGGCCTGCACCGCCTCGAATTTCTGCGGGCCACCCTCGTGCAGGATGCCGACCAGGTTGACCACGGCCTCGGCTCCGGCAACGGCGCGTGCAACCGAGGCGCGGTCGCGCACATTGGCGGCGACCGGCGTCACCTGGCCGACCACACCGGCGGTCTTCAGGAACAGGGCCTCGTCCGGACGGCGCACCGCGACCCGGACCAGCCAGCCGGCACGCGCCAAGTTGGTCACCACATAGCGCCCGATGAATCCCGATCCACCGAACACCGTCGCCAA
>DATFDU010000392.1:0-5531 GCA_035251915.1 Dongiaceae bacterium
GGCGTGCATCTGGTGTTCGCGGAGCGGCTGCGGACCTGGCGGTTCAAGGACAAGTTCTATCGCCGCGCGTTCGGCGTGCATGCGCTCGCCTGCGCCGGCTTCCTTGCCGCCGCGGTGCCGCTGTGGGTGGAGCGCGAATGGCTGCCGGTGCTGTGGTCGCTGCTGCTGCCGTTGACCGCGTGGATCGCGAACAAGATCGAGGAGCCATGGCTGCGGCGCGGCCTGTGGGTCGCGGCGCCGGCGGTGCTGATCGCGGTGCTCGTGTCGGGATTCCCGGCGGGCGAGCGGACGATCTTCAACTGGCTGGCGTACGGATTGGGTGTGCCGACCCTCAGCTTCGTGGCGACCGCGTGGCTGGCGCGGCGGGCGAGCGACCTCAGGCTCATGCTGATGCTGCAGGCCGGTGCGCTGATCCTCGGTTTCCTGCTGATCACGCTGGAGATCCGGCACCTGTTCCACGGCAGCGCCTTCAAGAGCGCGCCGCTCGGATTCGCGGAGGCGGGCACGCTCACGCTGCTATGGGGCGTGCTGGCGCTCGGCACCTGGCGGCTGGCGCAGCGCCGCGGCGAGGCGCGGCTGCGCTGGATCGGCTACGGCCTGGCAGCGGCGGCGGCGCTGCTGACCGTCGGCGTGATCTGGGGAATCGCCAATCCGTTCCTGTCGCCGGTCGAGATCCGCGGCTGGCCGATCCTCAACAGCGCGCTCTATGTGTTCGGCAGCGGGTTCGTGCTGTTCATGGCGATGGCGGCGATGGTGCGCCGCTCCAGGCTTGATCCCGCGCAGCGGGATGTCACCGCCGGTGCGGCGGCGGCGATTGCCCTGATCGATGGCCTGCTGGCGGTGAGCGCGCTCAACCGTCATCTGTTCCAGGGCGCGGTGATCGATCTTGACCAGGTCTATCCGCGCTGGAGCGATGCCGAGTTCTATGGCTACTCGGTGGCTTGGCTGCTCTATGGCGGGCTCATCCTGGCGCTTGCGATCTGGCGGCGGCTGCCAGCGCTGCGCCATGCCGCGGCCGGCATCATCGTGCTGGTCGTGTTCAAGGTGTTCCTGGGCGATGCGCAGGATCTCCAGGGGCTCTATCGCTTCGCCTCGTTCCTCGGTCTCGGGCTGACGCTGCTGCTGCTCGGCTATCTCTATCAGCGCATGCTGAAGCGCGCGGAGAGCTGAGCCGCATCGCGATTGCGAGGCCCGCTCACGTGGCGACGAAGCGCCACGAACGGCGCGCGATCAGGTCGGTCACGTAGCGCTCTTCCGCGGCGACGTCGTGCGGGCTCGGCAGCGTGCGCGTTTCGTAGAAGGTCTTGCTACGGTTGAAATCGAAGCCGATGATCGTGACCTCGCGCGGAGCGGCACGGGAAACGAGGTCGATGGTCATCGCGCCGACCGAAGGCCGCGCGCCGAGCTTGTCGTGCAGCGCCTGCCAATAAGGCAACGGATAAAAGCAGCAGTCGACGCCGCCGCCCCGCCAGTCGCGGAGCTTGGGCGACATCCAGACCGAGCGCGGCGCGACGAAGCCGTCGGGCGCCTGGAGCGTCGCGCGGTAGTTGGAAAAGCACCAGAGGTCGAAACGCGTGCCTTGCGCCGCCGGATCGACGGGAAAGCCCATGTTCATGCGCACCACGATATCGTGGCCGTCGATCAGCGCGCCGTGCCGGTGCGCGAGCAGACTGGTTGCGTTGCCGACGATGGCGACCGACCGGCCGTCGAGGGACGCGAGCAGCGCGCACAGCTCGCGGCTCGACCGGCGCGCGGCGATCCAGCGGCGCACAGGCGCCCAGCCAAGCTTCCGCCTCATGACGGCAGGATGCGGTCGAACATCGCCGCGATGCGCCCGCGAATATCGGCCAGATAGGCCGATATCAGCGTCTCTTCCTGGGCCGAGAACGGCTTGGGGATGGCATCGTCCCGGAACAAGCGCGTTGGCGGGAGACCGATGTCCCGCAGCAGCGCATCGCTTTTCCACACGCTCAAGGGCACGGCCACCAGCGGCACGCGGCTGTTGATGGCGAAACACAGCCCATGGAAGCGGCCGGTGACCAGGAAGGGCCGGCCTGCCAGGAATGCGGCGAATTGCCGGAAGGTGATGATCCCGCGAACCAGTGCGGTCGGCTTGCCGGCCTCGTAACGCCAGCGCAACGGCTGTTTCCGGTACGCCTTCATGCCCTTCTTGTTGTGACGCATGGCGACGAAATCGGCTTTCAAGGTGGCGGCGATCTTCGCCATCCTGGTGGTGATGCGCGGGTCGGCGGAATCGAGCACGAGGCCGCGGCCCTTGCCATCCTCGTGCCGCGGCAAATCGTGAAAGAACGTCAGATCGCCGCAGAGCTCCGCCGGCACGCCGGATTGCTCCGCCTCTTGTGCCGATTGCCGTTCGCGCACCCAGACCGCATCGAACGCCGCCAGGTCGCTCATGATCGCCGGCTTGTTGGATTGGATCATTGCGTTGATCAGGTAGCAGCGCTTGCCGCGGGCCCGGCAATAAGGGGCAAGCCGCGCCAGGCTCGCCGCCGCCGGCGTGCCGTGGTGGATCGTCCCCTCGCCATTCACCAGGATGATATCGGCATCCTCGATCGCCTTCAGCGCCGCCGGGTCCGTTTCCCAGGGATTGCCGACCGTGTGGCGATGGATGATATGCCCGCTGCGGGCCGCCACGTTGGTCTCGATCGCAGCCATGACCGCTTCGCATCCGAAATGGCGCGACGGAGCGGTATCGTTGAAGACGGCGACCTTGCGCACGCGTCCGGCTATTCCTCGACCCAGGCGACGCGCAGGATGTTGGTTGAGCCCGGCGTGCCGAAGGGCACGCCGGCGGTGATCACCAGGCGGTCGCCGACCTTCGCCATGTCCTGGCTCAGCGCGACACTGCAGGCGGTCTCGACCATCTCGGAGAAGCGCTTGAGATCCGGGATCTGCACGCAGTGCGCGCCCCAGGCCAGCGACAGGGCGCGGGCCGTCGACAACGACGCGGTCAAAGCCAGGATCGGCACTTCCGGCCGCTCGCGCGCGACGCGCAGAACGGTCGAGCCCGAGGTCGAATAGGTGACGATGGCCGAGACCGACAGCGTGTGCGCCACCTGCGCGGCGGCGGCGCTGATCGCATCGTGGCCGGTCGGCTGCGGGTCAGGATGGCGCGCGTCCAGGATCTGGCGGTAGGCGGGATCGCGCTCCACGCGCTCGACGATGCGGTTCATCATCGAAACCGCCTCGACCGGATACTGGCCGGAGGCGGTCTCCGCCGACAGCATCACCGCATCGGCGCCGTCATAGATCGCGGTCGCCACGTCGGAGGCTTCGGCGCGGGTCGGTGCCGGCGAGTTCACCATGGACTCCAGCATCTGGGTCGCGACCACCACCGGCTTGCCGGACTTGCGGCAGGCGGCGACGATGCGCTTCTGGATCGCGGGCACGTCCTCCGGCGGCATCTCGACGCCGAGATCGCCGCGCGCCACCATGATGGCGTCGGATAGATCGATGATCTCCTCCAGCCGCTCGATGGCAGCGGGCTTCTCCAGCTTGGCAATCACCTTGGCGCGGCCGCCGATCAGCTTGCGGAGCTCGGCGACGTCCTCCGGCCGCTGCACGAACGACATCGCCACCCAATCGACCCCGAGATCGAGGCCGAAGCGCAGGTCCTCGCGGTCCTTGGCGGTGAGCGGCGAGAGCGGCAGCACGACGTCCGGCACGTTGACGCCTTTGCGATCGCTGAGCTTGCCGCCGACCAAGACGTCGCACTCGGCGTAGTCGCTGCCGAACTTCTTCACGCGCAGGCGCAGGCGCCCGTCATCCACCAGCAGGTTGGTTCCGGTCTGGACCGCCGCAAAAATTTCCGGATGGGGCAGCTGCGCGCGCTTCGCGTCGCCCTTCGCCTCGTCGAGATCGAACCGATAGGTCCCGCCGGTCTTCAGCTCGACCGAGCCGCCGGCGATGGCGCCGACCCGCAGCTTCGGCCCCTGCATGTCCATCAGGATGCCGATTGGCCGGCCAGACTCCTGTTCGATGGCGCGGATCAACTCGTAGCGCTTCTGGTGATCTTCGTGCGAGCCGTGGCTGAAATTGAGGCGAAAGACATCGGCGCCGACGTCAAACAGCGCGGAAATCTGCTCGCGCGTCGAGCTGGCCGGCCCCAGAGTCGCCAGGATCTTGGCTTTGCGTTGTCGTCTCATCGGTGGCTGCTACCCGAGTTCTTGTCCCTATGACCGGACCAGGATGGCGCGGAAGTCGTTGACATTGGTCCGCGTCGGCCCGGTGACGATCAGGTCCCCCAATTGAGAGAAGAACCCATAGCCATCGTTGTTGGCAAGCATTGCCTTTGCGTTAACGCCCTTGGCGGCGGCGCGCGCAAGGCTGTCGGGGGCCAGGATCGCGCCCGCATTGTCCTCGGTTCCATCGATGCCATCGGTGTCGCCGGCCACCGCGGAGATGCCGGGATGGCCGTCGAGCGCGACCGCGAGGGCCAGCAGGAACTCCGCATTGCGGCCGCCACGGCCCTGACCTCGAACCGTCACAGTGGTTTCGCCGCCCGAGAGGATGACGGCCGGGGCAGGCATCGGCTGGCCGTGGCGCGCCACCTGTCGTGCGATGCCGGCATGGACCAGCGCCACTTCGCGCGCCTCGCCCTCGAGGTCGCCGAGGATGATGGGGGTCAGTCCCTCCTTGCGGGCGAGGTCGGCCGCCGCCTGCAGCGCCCCGTGCATGGTGCCGAGCATGCGCACCTCCGTATCGGCAAGGCGCGGATCGTCGGGCTTCGGTGTCTCGGCGGCATGGGAGCCCAGCAGGCGAAGCGCCGCCGGCATGTCGATGGAATACTTATGCATGACGGCGAGGGCATCGAGGCGCGTCGACGGATCGGCGACCGTGGGGCCGGAGCCGATCACCGAGGGATCGTCGCCCGGCACGTCGGAGATCAGCAGCGTCACCACTTTCGCGGGATGGGCCGCGGCGGCGAGACGCCCGCCCTTGATCGCGGACAGGTGCTTTCGCACGCAATTCATCTCGGTGATGTTGGCGCCGGATTTCAACAGCGCCTTGTTGACGGCCTGCTTGTCGGCAAGCGTCAGCCCTTCGCCCGGGATCGCGAGCAGGGCGGAGGCGCCGCCGGACACCAGGCAAAGCACGAGGTCGTCTGCGGTCAGGCCCTGCGCCATCGCCAGGATGCGGCGCGCGGCCTGCTGGCCGGCGGCATCCGGCACCGGGTGCGAAGCCTCGACCACCTCGATGCGCTGGCAGGGTAGGCCGTGGCCGTAGCGCGTGACGACCAGGCCGGAGAGCGGGCCGGGCCAATTGTTCTCCACCGCCTTGGCCATGGCGGCCGCGGCCTTGCCGGCGCCGAGCACGATGGTGCGGCCCGTGGGCGGCGGGGGCAGGTGGGGCGCGAGAATCGTCAGCGGATCGACCGCGCCGATGGCGGCCGCGAACAAGCGCCGCAATATGTCCCGGTCGTCGGTCACAGTCTCTCCCCGCCCTCTGCCGGCACTCTATGGGGCGGGGCCGTCGGGTCAAGTCGAAGGAGCGACAGGTTTGGGCGGCGG
>DATFDU010000393.1:0-10020 GCA_035251915.1 Dongiaceae bacterium
CGCAGCTCCGCCGGCGACATCTTGGCAAGGTCCTTGCCCTCGAACAGCACCTGGCCGTTGGTGATGCGCCCGACGGTGCCGAGATACTGCATGACCGCGAACGCGACGGTCGACTTGCCGCAGCCGGATTCGCCGACCAGGCCGAGCGCCTCGCCCTGGCCGAGCTTGAAGCTGATGTTCGGCACCACCTTCATCTCGCCGGCGCGCACGAAATAGGAGATCGCGACATTGCGCAGCTCCAGCACCGGCGCCTTCTCGGCTTGGGTGGCGGGGCGCGTGTTGGTCTGGGTGGCTGCGGCGAATTGCATCGTCACTCCATCTAGTCGCGCATGCTGATTTCACGCATGCCGTCTGCGAGCAGGCTGAACCCGACCACCAGCGAGGTGATCGCCGCCGCCGGGAACAGCGACATGTGCGGATAGATCGACATCAGCGCATAGCTGTCCTTGACCATGCCGCCCCAGTCCGGATCCGGCGGCGGCAGGCCCAAGCCGAGAAAGCCGAGCACGCCGATGGCGATCGTGGTGTAGCCCATGCGCAGGCAGGCATCGACGATCAGCGGCCCGCGCGCGTTGGGCAGGATCTCGACGAACATGATGTAGAGCGCAGATTCCCCGCGCATCTTGGCGGCGGCGACATATTCGCGCTCGCGCAGCTCCAGCGTCATGCCGCGCACGATGCGCATGATCTGCGGCGAGGCGATGAAGATGACCGCGAGGATGATGTTCAAGGCGCTCGGCCCGAATCGCATGATCACGATGATGTAGAGCACGATCGCCGGGAACGACAGGATGATGTCGGAGACGCGGTTGATCACATTGTCGACCCAGCCGCGGTAATAGCCGGCGAGCAGCCCGAGCAGGCTGCCGATCGCATAGGCGACCGCGACGGCGACCGGCGCCACGGTCAGGACCGTCCGCGAACCCCAGAGCACGCGCGAGAGGATGTCGCGGCCCTGCATGTCGGTGCCGAACACGTGCACGCCGGTCGGGCCGGGATCGATCAGCGCGTCCATGTCGTTGGAATTGGGATCGTAGGGCGAAATCCACGGCGCGAAGATTGCGACCAGGACCCAGAACAGGACCAGGGCGGCGCCGACCATGCCGACCGGCGATTCGCGCAGCAGGCTCACTCGCGCCCAGGTTCGGGAGACTGCGCCAGCGGTGTCGGACATTGCCATCCGTCGTTCTCCCTCAGCTGAATCGGATGCGCGGGTTCAGCATCATGTAGCCGAGATCGCCGGCGATCTGGGTGCAGACCGAAACCAGCACGGCGAACAAGGACGCCGCCTGCACCGTCGCCACGTCCTGTGACAGCGCCGAATCCAGCAGCATGCGCCCGAAGCCGGGATAGGCGAACACCGCCTCCACGACGACGACGCCGGTGATCATGTAGTTGATCTGCAGCAGGATGACCGTGAAGGGCGCGATCATGGCGTTGCGCAAGGCGTGCTTCATGATCACGTCGCGGAAGGTCAGGCCCTTCAGGATCGCGGTCCGGATGTACGGCCGCGTCATCACCTCCACCATCGAAGCCCGCACCATGCGCACGACGTAGCCGAGGTCGTAGAGCACGATCACCGCCACCGGCAGAATGAGCTGCAGGGCGATCGGCCAGCCGGCGCCTGTATCGAGCGGCGCCGTCCCTGGCAGCCAGCCGAGGCCGATGACGAAGATCGAGACCAGGAACACACCCGACGCGAACTCCGGGACCGAGGTGGTGACGATGCTGGCGACCGAGATGGTGCGGTCGAGCTTCGAGCCCTCGCGCATGCCGGCGGTGATGCCGAACAGGATCGATAGCGGCACCATGACCGCGAAAGCGATCGCCGCCAGCGTCAACGTGTTGCCGAGGCGATTCCAGATGATGTCGTTGACCGGTTGCTTGTAGAGCGTGGAATAGCCGAGCTCGCCCTGAAGCACGCCGCAGAAGGTGGGGGTTTCCTCCGGCGGCACGCCCGGCTCCACGCACCGGCCGATCGGCCGTCCGTCCGCGGCGGAGGTGGCGGTCCAGCCCGGCAGCACGCCGAGCCACTCGAAATAGCGCTCGTAGACCGGTCGGTTGAGGCCGAGCTCCTCCATCAGGCGGTCGCGCTGGTCCTGGGTGGAGAATGGCCCAAGGATCTTGGTCGCGACCTGCCCGGGCGTGAACTCGAAGGCGGCGAATACCAAGGCTGACACGACCAGCATCGTGAAAACCAGCGACGCCAGCCGCTTCATGAAGAAAGCAAGCATTCGTCCCCTTCCGATTGGATGCGGCGGGGTCCGCGTCTTGGACGCGGCCGCCTCCCTGACTTTTCTTGTTTGCTTGGTCAGAAGACCATATGAACGCGATGGTGTAAATGGAACACCGGTCGCGACGCTCAGTGTCGTGTCAGCGACCCGCCCCCCAGGTTACGGCCAAACCCAGAGATCGATGGTCTCGTTCCGGCCGCGCACCTGCTGGCCGGCGAGGCGGCGCATGCCGGTCAGCATGTCGTCGCGATGGGCCTTGCGCACGCTGGCGACGAACTCGGCCGAGGCGACGAGGGTGGCCTTGTGCTCCTTGCCCATCTCCTGCAGGCGGCTCGCCACGTTGACGGTGTCGCCGGCGACCGTGATCTGGCCCTGGCGCTCGCCGCCCAGCAGGGCCGCGATCACCGGCCCATAATGCAGCCCGATGCGCAGGCGCACCGGTTCCTGTCCCGCGGCCTCGAGGTCGAGGTTCCAGTCGGCGAGGATGTCGAGCAAATGCTGCGAAGCCGCCAGCGCGCGGACGGCGTCGTCGGTCTTGGGCTCCGGCAGGCCGAAGATGATCATGGCGCCGTCGCCCATGAACTGCTCGATCACCCCGCGGTTGGCGAGCGCCGAACGCTCGATCCGCCCGTGCAGCTCGCGCAAAAAGGAGACGGTCGCCGTCGGGCCCAGGCGCTCGGCCCGGCGGGTGAAGCCGGCGACGTCCACGAACATCACCGCCGCCTCCTGGGCGCGCTGGTCGAAGCTCGGGCTCTCCTGCTCGGCCAGGAACTCGGCCAGCAGCGGGGACTGGTAACGCGCAAGGTTGTCGCGCTCGTGCTGCAGCTGGCCGGAGATGCTGCGCTGCTGCACGATGCGCGCGGAGAAGGTGAAGATACCCACGATGAACAGCGTCACGATGTAGGTCGCGGCATCGAGCCAGAGGTACGCAGACGTGAAGGCAGATTGCAGGCCTGCGAAGGTCACGCCCCACAAGGCCACGGTCGCGATCGCCGCAAGGACCAGAGAACGCTGGTTGGCCGCGATGAAGGCCAGCACCGACAGCAAGACGGCGACGATGATGTCGATTGCCAGAGTGGATGGCGCCCGGAGCAGATACTGGCCACGCGCGATGTTGCCGGCGACCGTCGCCAGTACCTCCACACCCGGCAGCTCCGCTGCGAATGGCGACAGAAACACGTCGCCGGACGCGAGCGCGGTTGCGCCGATGAAGACGGCGCGGCCGGCGAAGCGATCGGAACCTACCTTGCCCTCGATGACATCGATGAGGGAGTAGGTCGGAAACGCTCCTTCGGCGCCATAGTGGTTGATGCCGATTGCGTTGTACGCATCGGTCAAGATTGGCTGGTTGCCCAGCTCAATGCTTTCGCCGGGAGCCAGTTGAACGGCATCACGCGGCACATTGCGCAGCATCCGCACCGCTTCCAGCGGTAGAGCAGCTAGGTATTGGGAGGTCCCGATCGGCATCGCAAGCACCATGCGTCGGGTCGACCGATCGGCGTCGCGCGGCAGGTTGACATGGGCCAGCGAGGCGATCTGGGCGAACTCATCGACGGGCAGTCGAAATCCAACCGAACCCATCGGTCGTTGGTGACCAGCACCGACATTTGCGGCGAGCTGGAGCTCATTGCGCTTCACCAACGCCGAGTCGAGCGGAACGTCGGACGCTTCCGTTGTCGCCAGGATCACATGACCGTGACGAGCCAACGCTGCCGCCAGCACTGTATCGCCGGATGAAAGGGAGTCACCCTCGGTGCCAGGCTCGCGCTCCAGCAGCAGCAGATCGACCGCCAGGACCTTGGCGCCGGCATCCGTTAGGCGATCGACGGCTGTGGCCAGAGCTGAACGCGGGACGGGAAAGCGTTGCAGCTGGTCAATGCTCTTGTCGTCGATCGCGACGATGACGAACTCGTCCGGCGCCTTGATCGGGCCACGTATGACATGGCGCAGATCGAGCAGGCGGCCTTCGAGCGCTGCCGTCAACGCGCTCCGCTCGCCGGGATGCCACCAGCCGATGGCGAGCCCCGCGATCAGGCACAGGAGGATCCAGTACCAGGGCAGCTTGCCGATGGTGGTGCGCAAGCGCGACCTCGCTTACTGCAGGCCGAGCCTCGTCAGCACGTCGGCGACCCGCTTGGCGCCCCACTTCTTGGGTTCGCCCATGGTGCCGTCCGCGGCTACGTCGACGCCGTAGGTCGCCGCCAAGTGCACATTGTCGCCGCGCTTGCCTTGCACCGCGACCACGCCGTCGAGCACGAACACATTGGTGCCGAGCTTGGGCGTCTCCATGATCCATTCGGTGGAGCGCACCGATGCGACCGCGACCGGGCCGAACACGTTGAACGTGCCCCAGGTGCGCACCGGCGCCAGGAAACGTGCGATGCCGCGGTGCAGGCTCATGCCGATCGAGGCGTTGTCATCCTGCTCGCCGACCAGCGAGCCGAGGTTGATCTCGGTATCCGGGCCGAGCGTCACGCGCGTGCCGTCGCTGCAGGCAACGTCGATCCGCCCGGAAGAACCGGTCTGCAGCACGTCGCTGGTCGCGAGGTCCGCGCCGAGCTGTGCCGCGTTCCGGCTGCCGTCGTGGGCCAGGGTCGCCTCGCCGGCGACCTCGGCGACTTCGCAGGTACGCTGCTGCGCCATTGCCGGCGGCGGCGCCAGGACAAGGGCACCGGCCGCCAACGGCAGCCACCTTGCCGCTTTGGTCGCGGAATATGCGTTCGGCATTGCTCGACTCGATTCCATTCAAAGTCCCCTGAATACGGTGATACAATAATTGCCCGCCCGGCGTCTCGCCTTCGTGCAGCAATGCCGGGCGCGGCCATTCGCAGTCAATGAGATTGGCCGTGACGCTGGTGGGGACAGTGAAGGGGTTCACAGTCCTCGGTTAACCGATCAGCATTTTAACTTTTGCGGCGCCTCGATCGGGAGGCGGCCAAGGCGGATTTAGGACAGAAAATGGGGCGATTGGACCAAAGCGAGCGGCAAGCGCTCATCCGGCGGAGCTTCCTGTTCAAGGACGTGCCGCAGCCGATCCTGGAGCGGCTGGCTACCCTTTCTGTCACCAAGCATCTGGACCGGCGCGAAACCCTGTTCAACCGCGGGGACGAAGGCGATGCGCTTTACGCCGTGGTGGAAGGACTGGTCCGTATCTGGGTCGGCAGCGACAGCGGCAAGGAGCTGACCCTGACCATCCAGGAGCCGGGCGACGTGTTCGGCGAGATCGCCTTGCTGGATGGGTTGCCGCGCACTGCCAATGCCACCGCTCAGGAAGCGACCCTGCTGCTGGTGATGCAGCGCTCCGCCTTCCTGTCGGTGCTCGAGAACGAGCCGACCCTGGGGCGGCACATCATCGAGCTGCTGTGCGAGCGCATGCGGCTGAAGACAGACCTGCTGAGCGATTTCGCCTTCGCCGACCTGCCGGTGCGCCTGGCGCGCAAGCTGGGCGACCTGGTGATGGCACACGGCGAGATCGACGGCAACGAGGCGCGGCTGGGCCGGCGCTTTTCGCAGACCGAGCTCGCGCAGATGCTGGGCGTCTCGCGCGAGGCGATCAACAAGCAGCTGGCGGCCTGGAGCCACAAGGGCATCGTCAGCACCGAGGACGGCGGATTGACCATCCGCGACCTCGGCAAGCTGCGGGCGCATGCCGCGATCGACCGGATTGATCCGGTGTGAAGCGCCTCACAGCGGCGCCGGCGCTGCTGCCTTAGATCAGTGGTGGCCGGCGGCGCGATGCGCGCGGCTTGGGGAGGGAGAGGGTCCATGGTCACGAAAGATCATCGCGGCGCGCCGCTCAGCGGCGCCGACACACGCGCGGTCGAGCTCTACGAAACCGCGATCTGCCAGTTCAATTGCTATGTCGGCGACCCGGTCGCCACGGTCGACAACGCGATCGCCGAGAGCCCCGATTTCGCCATGGCGATCGCGCTCAAGGCCTATCTGCTGCTGTCCGGCATGGAGCGCGGGCCCGTCGCGAATGCGACAGAGCTGCTGGCGAAGCTGCGCAGCCTCAAGCTCAACGAGCGCGAGCGGCGCCACGCCGCCGCCATCGCCTGCCTGATCGATGGCGCCTTCAACCGCGCGTCGGAGCGGCTGGACGATATCCTGATCGACGATCCCACCGACATCGTCGCGCTGCAGATGGGCCACCTGCTCGATTTCTTTCGCGGCGACAGCCGCAACCTGCGCGACCGCGTCGCGCGCGTGCTGGCAGAGTGGGACGAGCACATGCCCGGCTATCACACGCTGCTCGGGATGCATGCCTTCGGCCTGGAGGAGACCGGCGACTATGCCCGCGCGGAGGAGAGTGCGCGCCGCGCGCTCCAGCTCAACAAGCGCGACGGCTGGGCTCATCACGCGATCGCTCATGTCATGGAGATGATGGGACGCTACGAAGAAGGCGCCGCATACATGCGCGACACCGAGGACGGCTGGGCGTCCGAGTCCTTCTTCCAGGTGCACAATTGGTGGCACTTGGCGCTGTTCCGCCTGGAAGCCGACCAGCCGGCCGAGGTGCTGAAGCTCTATGACGGTCCGATCCGCGGCGGGCAGTCCTCGATGGTGCTCGACATGGTGGACGCATCGGCCCTGCTGTGGCGGCTGAAGCTGCGCGGCGTCGACCTCGGCGAGCGCTGGCAGGCGATCGCCGACCGCTGGCAGCCGCTGATCGAGGACAAGCTCTATGCCTTCAACGATTGCCACGCCGTCATGGCGCTGCTGGGCGCCGGGCGCATCGGCGAGGCGGAGCGCACCGTTGCGATCCTGACCGAGACCGCGCGCAAGCAGTCGGACAATGCGCTGATGAGCCGCGACGTCGGCCTGCCGCTGGCGCGGGCGCTGCTGGCCTTCGAGCACGGCAAGTATGCCGCGACCATCGACCTGCTGCGCCCGTTGCGCAACATCGCCCAGCGCTTCGGCGGCAGCCACGCGCAGCGCGACCTCATCGATCTCACACTGATCGAAGCGGCCCATCGCGCCGGCGAAACCAGCTTGGTGCGGGCGCTGGCCAACGAACGGCTGGCGCTCAAGCCCAAGAGCCCGCTTGCCCGTCGCTACCGCGACCAGGGCGCCAGGCAGGCAGCGTAGCGACCTCTCAGCCATCCTTGACCCGGGCGCTACACGGCGCCCGGGTTTTCTTGTCGTTGCGACTCGCTTGATGTAGAATGCGTGCGTCGGGCTCGGCAGACGCCCGGCTTTCCCAAGACCCTGTTGGTCCAAGCGCTGCTCTTTCCCGGTCGGGAAGGAGAGTGCGCGGCCACTGTGCTGCTCAACTCCCTCCTTCCGTCCGGAGCATTCGGGAGATTGAACCATGCAGTGGGTTACACGACAGCGTCCGAAGATCGATCGCCTGGCTTGCCCATGGTTGATCAAACGCTTCATCGACGAGAATCCTCAGTTCCTGTTCGTTCCGGCCAAAGAGGTTCGGACCATCGCGGCGGCACGCGGAGCCATCCCGTTCGACGTGCCCGGGGTCGAGTTGTGGCACGGCGGCGGCGGTTGCAGCTTCGATGTGCTGCTAGACAGGTATCGATGCCACGATCCGGCCTTGCGCCGCATTGCCGCAATCGTGCGTACCGCCGACAATGACAATCTTCGCCAAGCACCGGAGGCGGCTGGTCTGCGTGCAATCTCCCTTGGCCTTGCCGCCACGGTTCGCGACGACCAGGAACGTCTCGCCATCGGTCTGGTACTCTACGACGCGCTCTATCGCTGGGCGCGCAAGGAAACACGTGGCACGGAACGTCCGGAGCGCGGCTTTGCACTCTGGTTGACCCGCTGGCGCGAGCGCCGCGATCTGGGCGAACTCGATGATCGCATGCTTCGGGACATCGGTCTGCGGCGCGAAGATGTGCGCGCCGAATGCGCGAAGGCGTGGTGGCGGCCGTGACAGAGGCGCGGTTGAGATAGGGCCTGTCCAGGCTCCTTGCGGGATGTTCGACCATAAACCCGGGCGCCGATGCGGCGCCCAGGTTACTTGCCCGCGACAAGATAAGAACACATTTGGGCGCCAGCATCATTTGATGAACTTTGATCACATCATCTGTTCCCGGCGGGCCTTCATGGTTGCCGGCACCGGCGCGCTCGCCATCACGGGCAAGGCTCGCGCCGAGGAGGTGTCAGCCATGCACGTCGTTCTGCTCGGCGATTCGATCTTCGACAATGCGGCCTACATCGGCGGCGGCCCGGACGTCATCACCCAGCTCCAGGGCAGGTTGCCCGCCGGTTGGCGAGCGACCCTTGGCGCCGTCGACGGCAGCGTGATGGCGGATGTCGATCATCAGCTGAAGCGTCTACCCGCAGACGCCACGCACCTCGTCGTCAGCATCGGCGGCAACGACGCCCTCGGCCAGTCCGCGGTCCTGGGAGCCGCTTCGCATTCCGTTGCCGATACCCTCATGAAGCTCGCCGACATCCAGGCGGCGTTCCGCTTCGCCTATGCCCGGACGGTCAAGGCGGTGCTGAGCCGGAACCTGCCGGCGGCATTCTGCACGATCTACGATCCGCGCTACCCCGATCCTGTACAGCGGCGCGTGGCGACCACGGCCCTCGCCATCATCAATGATTGCATCACGCGCGAGGTGGTGGCGCGCAGCATGCCCCTGGTTGACCTGCGCCTCGTGTGCGACGAAGATTCGGACCTCGCGAATCCCATCGAGCCTTCGGTGCAAGGCGGCGGCAAGATCGCGACGGCGATTGCCGCGCTCTTGTCGGAGCACGATTTCTCCGCGCCCCGCTCGGTGGTGTTCGCACATTAAAGCCGAAGAGCATGTTCGAACATTGCACCTGGCTGAACGAACCCGCGCAGTGGCGGTTGGACAACGGCACCTTGCACGTCCGCACCGACCTCAAGACCGATTTCTGGCGCGAGACCCACTACGGCTTCATCCGGCACAGTGGCCATGTCTTCGGCTATCGCACCAGCGGCGATTTCACCGCCGCCGTCCGGGTGCGCGGTGCGTTCCGCGAGCTCTACGACCAGGCGGGCATCATGGTGCTGATCGACGAGCGGACCTGGATCAAGGCCGGCATCGAATACTCCGATGGGCAGGGCAGCCTCTCGAGCGTCCTCACCATCGGCAAGTCCGACTGGGCGCTCAGCAGCTTCGCGGGCGATCCGGGAAATTTCTGGATTCGAGCGACAGTCCAGGACGGCGTGCTGAAGATCCAGGCCTCCTCCGATGGCCGGCATTGGCCGTTCATCCGGCTCTGTCCCTTGCCGCAGGCGGCCTCGTATTTCGTGGGGCCGATGTGCTGCTCGCCGGAGCGTGCCGGCCTCGAGGTGGTATTTTCGGAGTTCATGGTGACGCCGCCGATCGCCAAGGCGCTGCACGACCTGACGTGAGCGTCACGGATCGCGTTGACCATCCATGTCCGCTCCGCCACAGTTGGCGTGGAGAGTTTCGGGGGCATGATGCGAATCCGGCTGGCCGGCGATCATTCGAGCTATCACTGCGGGTCCGCCGCCGTCATGCAGGTTCTCTCGGCGGAACTGCGGCGGCACGGCGAAATCGTCACGGGCGATGGGTACGATGTCCTGGTGGTGAACGGCGAAGGCTCGATGCACCATGGCGGCGGCGCCTTCCGCGAGAAGATGCAGCTGATCGAAGCGGCAGCCGCAATGGGCCGGCCCGCCTACCTCATCAACAGCGTCTGGCAGGACAATCCGCACCAGTTCGATGCTGCGCTCGCCGAGTGCCGGCAAGTGGTGGTGCGCGAGGTGCTGTCGCGCGATGCGATCGCCGGGCACGGCATCACGGCGCAGGTCATGCCGGACCAGTCCTAT
>DATFDU010000394.1:0-11929 GCA_035251915.1 Dongiaceae bacterium
GGCGAGGCGATTGACGGCCGTGGTGACCGATAGCCGCGAAACGCCGAAGCGCGCGCACAGCTCCAGCTTGTCGATCGGCGCTTCGGGCGGCAGCTCGCCGGTGACGATGGCAAGCTTCAGCGCGCCATAGATCTGATCGGCCTTCGATTCGCTCGATCGCACATGGATGCGGCCGGCGCCCTTGCCCAGCGGGTTGGGCGGCGACTTGCGCGGGCGCTTGGAGGCGCTCGTCATTCCCACGGTGCGCGTGCTCATGGTCACCTGTTTCTACCCTGCGCCTTCCTAGCATGCCGCGAAGACCGCCATCGAATGCGCATTGGTATTGACTGCCTTAGTCTAGGCGAACTAGCATGCCAGCCTAAAGGAAAGAGTGGCCCATCGGCAAGTGAGGCTGCCAGTGCCGGAGGAAACGTTGGGATCGGGCGGCGAGGCGCCGGCGGGGCGCGATCGCGTGACGGACGTCGCGGCCGCACCGCGCGCCGTTCTGGCTGCGCGCGGGATTTGCAAGGACTTCTCCGGCGTGCGGGTGCTGCAGGCGGTCGACTTCGAGCTGCGCGCGGGCGAAGTGCACGCGCTGATGGGCGAGAACGGCGCCGGCAAGTCGACGCTGATGAAGATCATCGCCGGCGTGCACACGGCCTACGACGGCGAGATATCGATCGACGGCCGGCCGGTGCGGTTCGACAGCGTGCGCGACGCCGAACGCGCCGGCATCGCCATCATCCACCAGGAGCTGAACCTGGTGCGCGAGCTGACGGTCGCGGACAACATCTTCCTGGGCCGCGAGCCGCTGGTCGCCGGTCTCATCGTCGACAAGAAGCAGATGGTACGGTCGGCGGCGGCATTGCTGCAGCGCCTGGGAATCGCGATCGATCCCGACAGCCGGATCGCCGGCCTGCGGGTGGGCGAGCAGCAGCTGGTGGAGATCGCCCGCGCCCTGTCGCTCGACGCCCGCATCCTGATCATGGATGAGCCGACGTCGGCCTTGTCGAGCGCCGAGTGCGAGATCCTGTTCAAGGTCGTCCGCCAGCTGGCGGCGGCGGGCGTCGCGATCGTCTATATCTCCCACCGGATCGACGAGGTCATGGAGCTGGCCGACCGCGTCACCGTGCTGCGCGACGGCTGCCACGTGGTCACCGCGCCGATTGCGGAGCTGTCGCGAGGCGCCATCATCAAGGCGATGGTGGGGCGGGAGATGGTCGCCGGCGACCATGCGCCCGCCGACCGGGCAGGCGCGGTCGTGCTCTCGGTGCGCGACCTGACGCTCGACATGATTGGCCGCCGCGGCTGGCGGCGCGTGCTCGACCGGGTCAGCTTCGACCTCAAGCAGGGCGAGATTCTCGGCATCGGCGGCCTGCTCGGCTCGGGCCGCTCGGAAATCCTCGAATCGATCTTCGGGTCGGCGCGCGGCCAGCGTAGCGGCGAGATCCGGGTGCGCAGCCAGCCGGCGCGCATCAATTCGCCGGTCGATGCCGGCCGAAACGGCATCGCGCTGGTGACCGAGGATCGCAAGGAGCGGGGGCTGCACCTCGCCGCCACCATCGAGGACAATGTCGCCTTGCCGTCGATTCATGCTCTGGCGCGGTTCGGCATGCGCGACTTCGCTGCCGAGGCCGAGGTGGCGCGCAAGGTGGTGAAGGACCTCGGCGTGCGCTGCACCGGCATCGAGCAGGTGGCGGCAACCCTGTCCGGCGGCAACCAGCAGAAGGTCGTCATCGGGAAATGGCTGGCGACGCAGCCCTCGATCCTGCTGCTGGACGAGCCGACCCGGGGAATCGACGTCGGCGCCAAGCGCGAGATCTACGACCTCGTCTTCGCCCTGGCAGCGCAAGGCATCGGCATTGTGGTCGTCAGCTCCGAATTGCCCGAGCTGCTGCTGCTGTCGGACCGGGTGCTGGTGATGTGCGAGGGGCGGCCGACCGGCATCCTCGCCCGCGCCGAAGCGACCCAGGAATCGGTCATGCGCCTCGCGACTCCGCAGGGCAGCCGGGCCCGCCGGGTGTCGGCGTGAGAGCGCTCCGCCTGCTGTCCCGCACTAAGCTCTATTGGGGGCTGGTGCTCATTTTCCTGATCGGCGCCCTGTCGTCGCCGCTGACCTCCTCCGGCAAGAACATCTTTCTGTCCTACGGCAACCTCACCGACGTGCTGCGCCAGGTCTCGATCACCGGCTTGGTTGCGACCGGCATGACCATCGTGATCCTGATCGGCGGCATCGACCTGTCGGTCGGCTCGATGATGGCGTTCTCCACCGTCATCTGCGCCATGCTCCTGACCCAGGAAGGCTGGACCGCCGCCACCATCATGGGCGCGCCGGCCACCGCCATCGTTGCCTTCATGGCGATCGCGACGCTCGTGCATTTCATCTTCCGCGGCCTGGCGAAAGGCCGGACGTCCGGGATCGGCCATCGCGCCGACATCACCCTCGACCCGTTGCGCGCCCGCTGGATTCCGTTGGCGGCCGGCGTGTTCGCTGCGGCCTTCGCGCTGTGGTTCGTGGCGGCCCAGGTGCCGACCAAGTTCGGCGTGGTGGGCGTGCTGGTGGTGACGCCCTGCATCGCCCTGCTGCTCGGCGCCCTCAATGGCGCGATCATCGTCGGCGGCCGGCTGCAGCCCTTCATCGTGACGCTGGCGATGATGGTGGGCGCGCTCGGCGCCGCGCGCCTGACGGCCGGGCAGGACAGCGCGGTGCTGCCGGTCTACACCGGCTCCAACGCCACCGCGGACTTCGAGATCCTGCGTTCGATGGCGTGGGGCATTATTCCGGTGCCGGGCCTGTTCTTCCTCGCCGCCATCATCATTTTCGGCGCGCTGCTGAAATTCACCGCTTTCGGCCGCTACGTCTATGCGATCGGCGGCAACGAGGAGGCGGCGGTGCTGGCCGGCATCCGCGTCGCGCGCGTCAAGATGGCGGCCTATCTCTGCTCCGGCATGCTGGCGGGCATCGCGGCGGTCCTGTTCGTGGCGCAATACCGGCAAGGCAAGCCCGACGCCGGCACCGGCCTCGAGCTCGATGCGATCGCGGCGGTGGTGATCGGCGGCACCAGCCTCATGGGCGGGCGCGGCGGCCTCGCCGGGACGCTGGTCGGCGTGCTGATCTTCGGGCTGCTGTCCAACATCCTGCAGCTGCACAACATCAACTCCAACCTGCAGCTCCTGCTCAAGGGGCTGATCATCGTCTGCACCGTCCTGGTGCAGGAACGCAATCTCGCCCACCTGGTCGCGCGCTGGCGCAAGCGCTCGCCGCAGATCAGCGCGACCGGGGACAAGACCGGGGCAGGATCGGCCGAGGCAAGCCGGCCGGACACCATCAGCGCCATTTCAAAAGCAACGGGAGGACGTCCATGAAGCGTCGCGAATTTCTGAAATTCTCCGGGCTGGTTGCCGGCGCGGCCACCCTCTACATGCCGGTGGGATTCCGTCCGGCGCATGCCGCCAAGTGGCGGGTCGGATTCAGCCAGGTGACGACCATCGAGCCCTGGCGCGTGCAGTTCAACAAGGATATCAAGGCGGAGGCCGAGAAGCATCCGGATGTCGAGCTGATCATCACCGACGGCGAGGACAAGACGGAAAAGCAGGTCGCCGATGTCGAGAACCTGATCCGCCAGGAAGTGAACGTGCTGCTGATCTCGCCCAAGGAGTCGGCGGGTCTCACCGGCGTGGTGGACAAGGCGGTCGATGCCAATATCCCCGTCATCGTGCTCGACCGCAACGTCGATACCGAGCGTTATACCCAGTTCATCGGTGGCGACAATGTGAAGATTGGCCGCGCTGCCGGCGAGCATGCCGTGAAGTTGCTGGGCGGCGCCGGCAAGGCGGCCGGCAACATCGTGGAGATCTGGGGCGGCACGGGCACGCAGCCCGCGCACGACCGCCACAACGGCTTCCATGAATTCACCGACAAGGAAGCCGGGATCAAGAACCTGCTCGACCAGCAATCGGCCGACTGGAAGCAGGACAAGGCCTATGACGTGATGACGACTGCGCTGCGCAACAACGAGAAAATCGACCTGGTCTACGGCCACAACGATCCGATGGCCTACGGCGCCTACTTGGCGGCGAAGGACGCCGGGCGCGAGAAGGAGATGATGTTCCTCGGCATCGACGCCTTGCCGAACGAAGGCGTGATGTGGGTGCACAATGGCGAGCTGACCGCCACCTTCCTGTATGCGACCCCGGGCGCCGAAGGCTTGCGTCAGGCCGTCAAGCTGCTGAACGGTGAAAAGATCGAGAAGAAGATCATCCTCGACACCGCGACGATCACCAAGGAGAACGCCGATCAGATCCTGAAGGAGAACGGACTCCTGTAAGGCACATCCGCCGGTAATGTCGATGGCGTACCACTGCCAGAACCTGCCGCAACTCGGCCGCGAATGCATTTCCTTCGCGGCCGCTTTTCTTTTGAACGAGGGGCGGGTGGAGCAGATGGTCGACCCCGTCGCCGGCAAGATCGTGATCGACGGCCAGGATGTCTTCGCCGCGAAGCGCATCGGCGGCGAGGCCTGCGCCGCCGCGCTGCGTCCCGAGGCGGCGACCTTGCATCAGACCGAGCTGCCGGAGGCGGCGAAGATCGCCAGCTCTTTCGCCAGGGAGAGCGGCCCGCGCAACCGCATGGTCGGCACCGTCGAGGAGATGAGCTTCCTCGGCTCGGTGGTGCGCATCCGGCTGCGCTTCCAGGAGAATGCGATCTCGCTCGACACGTTCAACAACCCCAACGCCACCCCGCCGGCCCGCGGCAGCCAGGTCACGGTCAGCTTCGGCCGCGAGGATCTGCTGGTGCTGGAAGGGGCTGAGGGCTAGCGACGGCCTGCTTCTTGGCCTGCTTGAGCTGCCTCCGGCGGACGACCTGCTGGTCGGCCAGCACGCCGATCAGGATCACGCCGCCGATCACCGCGAAGTTGAGCGACGAGGGGATGCCGAGCAGGTTGACCAGGTTCTGCAGCACCTGCAGCAGGATGGTGCCGAGCACGACGCCCGTGATCGAGCCTTCGCCGCCGCGCAGCGAGCAGCCGCCGAGAACGGCGGCGGCGATCGCGTAGAGCTCGTAGAAGCTGCCGTGCGAGGCGGGCGAGATCGAGCGGGTATACATCGCGAGGTAGATCGCCGAGAGGCCGCACAGCGCACCGGAGATGACATAGGCGGCGGTGACGATGCGATCGGTGCGGATGCCGGAATAGCGCGCCGCCTCCTCGTTCTTGCCGACCGCGAACAGGTAGCGGCCGAACACCGACTTGTGCAGCACGATCCCGAGGGCGACCGCGAGCAGGATGAACATGATGAAGCTGTGCGGTATCAGCCCGAACAGGCGGCCGGTCGTGAGCCATTCGAGCGTGGGAAAAGTCACGCCGAACTCGAAGCCTGCCGTGCCGTCGTTGGTGTAGTAGCGCGCGATGCCGCGATAGATCAGCAGCCCGCACAGGGTCACCACGAAGGGCTGCAGCTTGGCCTTGGTGACCAGGAAGCCGTTCAGCCAGCCCATCGCGGTGCCGCCGATCACGGTGATCATGACGGCGAGCGGCCAGTCCATCTGGTAGGTCACCAGCAGGTCGATGAAGATGACGCCGAGCAGGGCGAAGATCGATCCGACCGACAGCTCGATGCCGCCGGTGATGATGACGAAGGCCATGCCGATCGAGAACACGCCGAACAGGCCGATCAGGTTGGCGGTGTTGGCAATGTTGATCGGCGACAGGAAGCGCGGGTTGATGATCGCGACCACGGTCCCGACCACCAGGATGAGCACGAGCAGGCTGAGGTCCTTCTTGTACATCGCGCCTACGCGCCCCCCATCACCAATTTTACGGCCGCCATTTCCTGGCGGCTCTTGCCGACCGCGAGCTGCAGGACGCGATCCTCGCTGAACTCGCTGCGCTCCAGCAAGCCGCTGATGCGGCCTTCGTGCATCACCGCGATCCGGTCGCTGACGCCGATCACTTCCTCCATGTCGCTGGAGATCATCAGGATGGCGACACCGGAATCGGCGAGGCTGCGCATCAGCTCGTAGATCTCGCCCTTGGCGCCGACATCGATGCCGCGGGTCGGCTCGTCGAAAATGATGACCTTGGGACTCATGCTCAGCCACTTGGCGAGCACGACCTTCTGCTGGTTGCCGCCGGACAGCGAGGACGTCTGGGTCGCGACGGAGGGAACCTTGATCCGCAGCCTGGACTTCTGCTGCTCGGCGTTCCGGGTCTCGGCGTCGCCCTGCACGATGGCGACGCGGGCATAGGCCGGCAGATTGGCGAGCGAGATGTTCTCGGCAACCGAGAAATCCAGCAGCAGCCCGCACTGCTTGCGGTCCTCGGGAATGAGGTAGAGACCGCGGTCGATGGCGCCCCGCGGCTCGGTGATCTCGACCGGCTTGTCATAGAGGGCGACTTCGCCGCCGAGCTTGCGATCGATGCCGAAGATAGCGCGGGCGAGCTCGGTGCGGCCGGAGCCGACCAGGCCGGCCAGCCCCAGGATCTCGCCGGCGCGGATGGCGAGGTTCACGGTCTGGCCGGGGAAGGCCGGGGTGCGGACCTCCTTCAGGTCCAGCGCCACGTCGCGCGGCGGGCTCGCCGGCGGGATATAGAGCGACTTCAGGTCCCGCCCGATCATCAGGCGGATCATCTTGTCGTGCTCGATCTCGCCCTGGGGCAGACGGCCGACCATCCTGCCGTCGCGCAGCACCAGTACCCAGTCGGCGCAGCGTTCCACCTCCTGCAGGCGGTGCGAGATGTAGATGACGCTGACGCCGTTCGCCTTCAGGTCGGCGATGACGCCGAGCAGGCGCGCGGTCTCGCTGGCGGTCAGGCTCGAGGTCGGCTCGTCCATGATGACCAGGCGCGCGTCCAGGGACAGCGCCTTGGCGATCTCCACCAGCTGGCGCTGGGCGAGCGAGAGGTCGGCGACCGGCGTCGCCGGCCCGAAATCGGCGCCGAGGCGGGCGAGCAGGGGCTTCACCTTCTCATGCAGCGCACCGGTATCGATCAGCTGGAGCGGTCCCCCGAAGCGCGGCTCGCGCCCGATGAAGACATTGGCGGCGACGTCCAGGTTGTCGAACAGGTTGAGTTCTTGGTGCACGAAGGCGATGCCGGCCCTGGTGGCATCCTTGACCGTGAGGGAGGAACGCCCGACGCCGTCGACCCGGATCGTGCCGGCGCTCGGTGCGACCACGCCGCCGAGGATCTTCATCAGCGTGGATTTGCCGGCGCCGTTCTCGCCGACCAGCCCGATCACTTCGCGCGGCGCGACCGACAGGCTGACGCCGGAAAGGGCCACGACCCCGGGATAGGTCTTGCCGATGTCCTCAAGCTCAAGGAAGGGCGCGGCGACCGCCGCCTGCTGCGCTGACATGGTGCCTATGAGACGGTGGAGCCGGCGCGATCATAGCACCGCGCCGGCTCCATCTGCCACCACCCCGTTGTGGCTAGCTCTTGCCCTGCTGCGTCTTCAGCTCGGCCCAGAAGGCATCGACGTTGGACTGGTCGATGATCTTGGTGGGCACGATGATCAGCTTGTTCTCCGGAATGAAGCTCTTGTCGCCTTCCAGATACTGGGCCATCATCTTCATGCCCTCGTAGCCCCATTGATAGGGCTGCTGCACCACTGTGCCGACGATGGTGCCTTCCTTGACGCCGCCGAGGGTGATCGGATCCTCGTCGAACGCGATGATCTTGATCTTGCCGAGCTGGCCGGCATTCTTGACCACCTCGTAGATGCGCGGCGTGTTGTAGGAGTAGAGCCCGGCCAGGCAGTCGATGTCCGGGTTGGCGGCCAGGGCGTCTTCGACGTTGCGCTTGGCGCGCGCCATGTCGATATCGTCCTCGCGCACGTCGAGGATCTCGATCTTGGTGCCTGCGATCGACGTCTTGATGCCTTCGACGCGCTCGCGCGCATTGTCGTTGGCGAGGATGCCGACGAACATGATGCACTTGCCGCCATCGGGCATGGCCTTCTTCATCAGCTCGCCGGCCTGCACGCCGGCATCGACGTTGGAGCTGCCGACATAGGCGATGCGCTTCGAATCCGGCGCGTCGCTGTCGGTGGTGAACAAGGCCGCATTCTCGGCGACCCGGTTCAGCGCTTCGGTCGAGTGCTTCGGATCGTTCGGGCTGACCATGATGCCGGCGACGCCCGCCGCCACCAGGTCATCCATCAGGCGCTGCTGCACCGCGGCGGTCGCGGTCTCCGGATACTTGAACACCAGCTCGTAGTTCGGCAACTCTGTCTGTGCCTTCGCGACGCCGGCCTCCGCCGCTTTCCAGAAATCGGAGGCGCCGTTGACCACGAAGGCCAGGGTCTTCTTGTCTTGCGCATCGGCCGAGAGACCGAGGCTCATCGCCAGCGCCAGGGCGGCGCCGGTCAGGGACAGTCGCTTCATCACTTCCTCCCACGCGTACTTGTGTGCACTTCACGGTGCGATCGGGCTTCGCTTCACGCTGCCGATCTTGGTCAGGCGATTTGTCTGACAATATCTCAATACGCGAGTTACGCGGCGCGCGTCAACGAGGGCGGCCGGGATTACGCCAACTGCACAAGCGGCCCTCAAAAAGATGCGTAATGCGCAATCGCAGGCAAACACGGTCGATTGGTAGCTACCATCGCCACATCGGGGACCATGGGAAACCTGTAGCTATTGGCTTTGGCGCAGGTTGCGGATGCGGTCGAACATCACCGCCAGGATGATGGCGCCGCCGATGAAGGTGCCCTGCCAGAAGGCGTTGATGCCGAGCAGGCCGAGGCTGTTGCGGATGACCTCGATCAGCGCGGCGCCGACCAGGGCGCCGAACGCCGTGCCGATGCCGCCCGCGAGGTTGGCGCCGCCGATCACCGCGGCCGCGATCACCTGCAGCTCCATGCCGGCGCCGATATTGGTGGTGACGGCGCCGAGCCAGCCGGTCTGGATGATGCCGGCGACACCCGCCGCCAGGGCCGAGATCACATAGACCGCCACCTTGATCGGGCGGACGGGGACTCCGGTCAGGGTCGCCGCATGCTCGTTGCCGCCGATCGCATAGACGTGGCGGCCGAACCGGGTCCAGCGCAGGACGAAACCGGTCAGCAGCGCGAGCGCGACCATGTAGAGCACCGGATAGGCGATGCTGACCTCGCTGCCGAACAAGCTGAATTGCCATGCGCCGCCGCCCAGCTTGAGCAGCACGTCATGATCCGGGCCGAACTGGAACACCACGGTATTGTTGGAGGCGACCATCGCCAGGCTGCGCGCGATCGACAGCATGCCGAGGGTCACGACAAAGGGCGGGAATCCGAGATAGGCGATCAGGATGCCGTTGAACAGGCCGATGATGAGGGCGGTGCCGAGCGAGGCCAGGATGCCCACCTCGATGCTGTAGCCGGCATTCATGGTGACCGCGAGCACCATGCTGCACAGGCACAGGACCGAGCCGACCGACAGATCGATGCCGCCGGTGATGATGACCAGCGTCATGCCGAGCGCGATGATCGCGATGAAGGTGGTGTTGCGCGTGATGTTGTAGAGATTCTTCTGCGTATCGAAGGATTCGGTCGCGAACGACAGGAAGATGCAGGCGAGCAGCACGGCGATCAGGACCCAGAAGGTCTGGCTGGCGGTCACCGACGACAGCCAGCTGTGCTGTTTGTGCGCAATCGTCTGGTCGAGCGTGGTGGCCATGGTCAAACCTGTTCGATGGCGCCGGTGATGAGGCCGGTGACTTCCTCGGGTGAGCTCTGAGCGATCTTCTTGTCGGCGACCTTGCGGCCGCGGCGCATCACGATGACCCGGTCGGCGACCGCGAAGACGTCGGGCATGCGGTGGCTGATGAGGACGATTGCGAGGCCCTGATCGCGCAGATGGCGGATGAGATTCAAGACCTCGGCCACCTGACGCACCGAGATTGCGGCGGTCGGCTCGTCCATCAGCACGATCTTGGCCTTCGACAGCATGGTGCGGGCGATCGCGACCGCCTGGCGCTGGCCGCCGGACATCTGCTTGACGATGTCGCGGGGACGCGTCTCCGACTTCAGCTCCCTGAAAAGCTCGCCGGCGCGCTTGTACATGGCCGCATAGTCGAGGACGCCGATCGGGCCGAAGCCGATCCGCGGTTCGCGGCCCAGATAGACGTTCGCCGCCGCCGTGAGATTGTCGCACAGCGCCAGATCCTGGTGCACGATCTCGATCCCGTGCCGGCGCGCATCGACCGGCTTGTGAAGGACCAGCTCGGTGCCTTCCATGCGCATGGTGCCGTGGCTCGGCCGGAAGTTGCCGGCGATCATCTTGACCAGCGTGGACTTGCCGGCGCCGTTGTCGCCCATCAGTCCGGTGACCTCTCCCGCCTCCAGCGACAGCGATATGTCGTTGACGGCCTGGATCGCACCGAAATGTTTCGAAATGCCGTTGAGCTCGAGAAGTGCCACCCTTCCTGCCTCCCGACCCGCGCCATTCTACTGCCGGTCTCGCTTGAACCGTGAACGCGGATTTTGCTGCGATGCACTGCAACCATCGCCCCAGGCGAGGTGCGGTGAATTTATGCAAACACCGTTAGGGGCGTCAATCGATTGTATGAAAAAATCAACCGCCAAAGGACACCAGGTGCCAAATTGTAGGACAAAACCGTTGACGGGTGCGCAGCTCCGAGTATTAGCTAGCCTCCGGAGGGGACCATGCTGATCCTCGTGACCGGTGCGACAGGGAAGGTTGGGCGAAACCTGATTGGTCGCCTGCTCGAGGACCCGCGTTTTTCCGGGACCCGCGTCCGCGCGCTTTGCCACAACCGTACCTGCGACGCGCACGATCGCATCGAGATCGCGCGCGGCTCCATCGCCGACCGGGCGGTGGTCGAGCAGGCGCTGGAAGGCGTGACGCACGTCGTCCATCTTGCCACCTGCAAGGAAACGCCGACCGACGTCATGGATGTGACGGTCAAGGGCCTGTTCTGGCTGCTTGAGGGATTTCGCCTCAGCCGGCGCGCCAAGCAATTCATCCTGATCGGCGGCGATGCCGGGATCGGGCACTTCTTCTACAAGCATGATGGGCCGGTCACCGAGGATGCGCCGCACATGGCCTATCCCGGCTGCTATGCCCTCAGCAAGGTGCTCGAAGAAGTGATCCTGGCGCAGTTCGGAATTCAGTACGGCACCAATGGATGCTGCCTGCGCGCGCCCTGGATCATGGAGAAGGACGACTTCAAATACACGCTGTCGTTCGGCGACGACGTGTTCGGCGGGCCTGACTGGAAGACGCTGGTGCCCGCCGAGGATGCCAGGCGATACGCCAAGGACGGCACCGTTCCGCTGCTCCGGGACGCAGACGGCCGTCCGCTGAAGCGCAACTTCGTGCATGCGGACGACCTGGTCGCGGCGATCGTCGCGGCGATCGACAACCCGCGCGCGGAGCGGCAGCTGTTCAACATCTGCATGGATCGGCCGGTCGATTACGGCGAGGTGGCGGGCCATCTCAAGCGCACCCGCGGCCTCGATTCCATCGACATTCCGAGCCAGTACCACTCGAACTGGATGGATAACAGCAAGGCCAAGTACCTGCTGGGCTGGCAACCAAACTACGATCTCGAGAAGCTGATCGACTCGGCCTGGACCTACGAGCGTTCCGAGGACGATCCTCGCAAGGTCTGGTATCCGGGCTGATTGTGTGTGGCGGGCACGCTATGCCCGTGGGTTGAAGAACGTCTGTGTCCAACGGGAGGAATGAATGAAAAAACTATCGCTACTCATCGCCGCGGCGGCTCTGGCGCTCAGCGCCGGACCGGCCCTGGCCAAGAAGCAGCTCGTCATCGTGGTGAAGGGCCTCGACAATCCGTTCTTCGAGGCGATCAACCAGGGCTGCCAGAAGTGGAACAAGGAGAACGCGAATTCCGAGTACGAGTGCTTCTACACCGGTCCGGCTTCGACCTCCGACGAGGCGGGCGAAGCCCAGATCGTGCAGGACATGCTCGGCAAGTCGGAGACGGTG
>DATFDU010000395.1:0-9975 GCA_035251915.1 Dongiaceae bacterium
TGGTAATAGAAATTTCCGCGCGAGATCTGCACATCATCCGCGATATCAGAGAAGGACGTGTGCTCGTAGCCCTGCCGGTAGAACAGGTGGTCGGCGGCTTCGACGATATGATCGCGGGTGGTCTTGTCGGTCATGGCCGGCCCAAGGGTTAGGATGCACGTCCAACCCGGTTCTAGGACGATCGTCCAACTCTGTCAAGCGGCCGGATACTGCGACATCAACGCCACCGCATTAACCATCAATACCTGTTGACCGCTGGCTTCGCCTTCTCTAATTTCTGTCATGACAGAAATATCTGAAAGTGCGGCAGCCGCTGGAGGGCCGTTATGAAGCTCACGCCCGTCATGGAGCGCTACATCCTGCATTGGGGCGAGATGGGCGCGCGCTGGGGGATCAACCGGTCGATCGCCCAGATCCATGCGCTCCTGTTCCTGTCGCCGCGGCCGCTCACGGCCGAGGACATCTCTGACACCCTCACCATCGCACGCTCCAATGTGTCCACCAGCCTCAAGGAGCTGCAGTCGCTGAACCTGGTCGCCGTCACGCACGTGATGGGCGACCGGCGCGACCATTTCGAGGCGGAGAAGGACCCCTGGCAGATCGCCTTCCGCGTGGTCGAGGCGCGCAAGCGGCGCGAGATCGACCCGACGCTCAGCATGCTGCGGCAATGCCTGATCGACGCGCGCTCCGAAGGAAGTGAGGACCCGCAGGTGGTGGAGCGCATCGAGAGCATGGTGGAGTTCGTGCAGGCCTCCAACACCTGGTACGAGGAGGTGCGCCGCCTGCCGCAGCCCATTCTGGTGAAGTTGCTGAAGCTGGGTGCCAAGGTCGCCCGCCTCATTCCCACCCGCACATAGCCAACTGTTGGGGTGCAATCATGTCTGTCGCGTTATGGCTGCTGGCGGCTCAGGGCATCCTGGGCGCCGTCGACAACATCTGGAACCACGAATGGCGCGCCAGGCTGCCATCGACGCCGGAAGCGCGGCGCGAGCTGCAGCTGCATGCGGCGCGCGGCCTGATCTACGGGCCGGTGTTCCTCGCTTTCGCGTGGGTCGAGCTGCGCGGCCTCTGTGCGATGACGCTGCTCGCCATCCTCGCGATCGAGCTCGTCATCACCCTGGCGGATTTCGTCGAGGAGGACCGCGCGCGCACGCTGAGCCCGCAGGAACGCGTGCTGCATGGGCTGCTCACGCTGAATTACGGCGCATTCCTGGCGCTGATCCTCCCCGCCCTGGCGGCGCAGGCCGCGATGCCGAGCGCGATCTTCGCCGTCGATCACGGCTGGATGTCGTGGCTGCTGACGCTCTATGCGGCCGGCTCGAGCGGCTTCGGCGTGCGCGAGGCGCTGGCGGCGCGCCGGCTCGGCAGAAGCGCGCAGGCGCCGGCGATCGAGCCGTGTCCGAACCCGCGGCCGCAGGCCATCCTGGTGACCGGCGGAACCGGCTTCATCGGCACGGCGCTGGTAAGGCGGCTGATCGAGCGTGGCGACAAGGTCTATGTGATCGCGCGTTCGCCGGCCAAGGCCGCGCGCCTGTTCGGCAGCCAGGCGCTGATCGCGCCGTCGCTGCAGGCGTTGCCGGAGACCGTGAAGATCGACGCCATGGTCAACCTCGCCGGCACGCCGGTGTTCGGACGGCCCTGGACCGATGCGCGCAAGGTCGCGCTGGTGCGCAGCCGCATTGACACCACGCGCGCGCTGGTCGATTGGGTCGCGGATCACGCGGTGAAGCCGCGGGTGCTGGTCAGCGCCTCGGCGATCGGCTGGTACGGCACCGAGCACGGCGACCGCGCCGTCACCGAGACCATGCCCGCGGGCCTCGACTTCCCGGCCATGCTGTGCGCCGCCTGCGAGAAAGAGACGAGGCGCGCCGAGAAGCTGGACCTGCGGGTGGCGCGGCTGCGCATCGGTCTGGTGCTCGGCTGCGACGGTGGCATGCTGAAGCCGCTGCTGCGGGTCTTCAGGCTCGGGCTGGGCGGCCGCTTCGGTGCTGGCCGCCAGTGGATGTCGTGGATCCATCTCGAGGACCTGCTGGCGCTCATCATCCGCGCACTCGACGATCCGACTTTCAGCGGTGCCATCAACGCGGTCGCGCCGCAGCCGGTCACCAACGCCGAATTCACACGCACGCTGGCCGCGGCACTGCATCGCCCGGCGATCCTGCACGCGCCGGCCTTCGCGCTGCGGCTGATGCTGGGCGAGATGGCGACGCTGCTGCTGGACGGCCAGCGCGTGCTGCCGGAGCGGGCGGACCAGCTCGGCTTCCAGTTCCGCTATCGCGCGCTTGACGCAGCGCTGGCGGACATCGCCAGACGAAATTCGGGCCGGAAATCGGGGGCTCACCATGACCATCCTGTCGGACTTCGCACCATCGCGCGATAGACGGCTGCTCAAAGGGCTGATGGGCCGCAGCTTCGAGCGGCTCGGCGGCGCGGTGCGCGATCTGCACGGGACAGAGCAGATCGGCTACTGGCGCGGCCTCGCCCAGGTGAAGCGCGGCACCACCCTGCTCTCGAAGCTGATCGGCTGGTTCTTCCACTTCCCGCCGGCCGGCTTCTATCCGCGCATGTCGGTGACCGTGCTGCGCGACCGGGTGGGCGAGGTCTGGATGCGCGGCTTCGGCGGACACGACATCAAGACCCGCCTGCTGCCGACCCAACCCGGCACGCGCATCCTGCGCGAGAGCTTCGGGCTGGTCGAGTTCGACCTCAAGACCGGCGTCAAGGAGGACGGCGCGCTCACCCTCGACGTGGTCGGCATGCGCACCCTCGGCATCCCGACGCCAAGAGTCCTGTGGCCGCACCTCAAGGCCGAGGAAGCGCACGAGGACGGCTGGTTCCGCTTCGACATCAGGATCGACCTGCCGTGGCGCGCGCCGCTGATCCACTATCTGGGCTGGCTGGAAGGCAGCGCGGCGGCAAGCAAGGCAGGGCGAGCGATCTAGCACTCGACAGGACCGGCGCGTTCGATTCATCCTGATCCCGATAGTCCTCGCAGCCAGGAGCAAGTCATATGGACTTCATGGACGATCGCTTGCGGCGCAAGCTGACCAAGCGGCGCGGCCGGTTGCACGTCTTTGACTCGCTGGTTCCGGCGAAGACTGCGGATGTGGTGATCGACCTGACCCAGCCCATCTACGATGCCATGCCGGCCGGAACGGCCTTGATCGAGCCGGTCAATAGGCCGAGGCGGCGCGCCGGGCCGGCGTCATCCTCGGCGGCGTGCTGACGGACGTGTGCGTCGCGTCATCTGCCAGGGACGCCTTCGAGAGCGGCTATCGCGTGCTGGTGTGCTCGGATGGCGTCGCGGCCAACGAGCCACTGCTTCATGCCATGACGCTCAGAACGTTGGCGCGCGGCTACGCCGACGTGCGCCCGAGCGGCGAGCTGGCGGAGCTGCTGGCCAGTGCCGTGCAGCCGCAAAGCGCGTGATCTAGGACTGCGGTGCGGTGGCGGCGATCAGTTCCCTGATCCAGTCGCCGCCCTGAGCATCGGGCGGATAGTCGGCGCGGTACTCGACGATCCAGGAGCCGCCCGTGCCGCACAGGATGTAGATCTCCGACCGCGTCGGTGTATCCGAGCCATCCGGCTTCGAGTCGTAGACGGCGGCGCGGCCGGCTTCCATGCCCGCGAAGAGCGGAGCAAGGTCGGTCCATGGCCCGAGGCGCTGGATGAACTCGGTGCCAAGCTCGATGCGCTCCGCCCTGCGGCCGACGATCGCGTCGCACGGTTCATTGACCGGTTCCGGAAGGCCCGAGAAATAGACTCGCACGCCGCCCGGCTCTGACCCAACGCCATAAAGCACGACAAGATCCTGCCGAGCGCCCTCATACTTCTTGATGTAGTGAAACCGGCCTGCTTGCCGCGGCGCCCGGATACCGGAGGGGTTATGAACGACGGTTGTGCCGTCTTCGATCGCCCAGATGGCGTTCGACTTGGCTGGGGCCGGCGTGTGCTCGCATGCCGCCAGACATGCGACCAGTGCGGCCAGCAGGCCAAGCCGCAGAGATACCCTCATGCATGAACCCCCGACGCCGGCGATGGCCGACCTTAGCGCGCCGCGACCGCGGCGCATAGCGTCCTGCATGCCGGCTCCTGTCAGGTGTGGACATTCCGCAGCGGCATGCTCGACACGACCGCAACGACCTCCGAGATAGTCATGCCGCATGATGCGACCTTTGCCGACCAGCTGAAGACTTGGCGCGGGCGGCGCGGCCTGGCGCAGCTCGCGCTGGCCGGGCGCGCCGGAATTTCGCAGCGGCACTTGAGCTTCCTCGAGCTGGGCCGCGCGGCGCCGAGCCGCGACATGGTGGACCGCCTCGCCGGCGCGCTCGACCTGCCGCTGCGCCAGCACAACGCGCTGCTGCTCGCGGCAGGCTTCGCGCCGGAATGGCGCGCGCGTGACTTGGCCGCGCCTGACCTGGCCGAGGTGGCACGGGCGCTCGACTACATCCTGGCGCAGCAGGAGCCGTATCCTGCGGTGGTGGTCGACCGGCATTGGAACCTGTTGCGTGCCAACGCGGGCGCCGTTCGGCTGGTGGAGTTCCTGGTCGGGCCGATCGCGCCGGGCACGGCGATCAACCTCGCCGATGCGCTGGTGGCGCCCGGCGTGCTGCGGCCGTATCTCGTCAACTGGGCAGAGGTCGTGCGCCACTTCATCCGCAGCGTCGAGGCCGATGCGCGGGCGGACGGGCTGGCCGAGAGTGCCGCCCTGCTCGATCGGTTGATGGCCTATCACGGGGTGCGGGCAGCGCTGAACCAGCCCTCGAACGGCGCGGACGGCGGACCGGTCCTCGCCATGCACTTCCGGAAACAGGGCGCGGCGCTGCGGCTCTTCACCACCATCGCCACGCTCGGCACGCCGCAGGACGTCACGCTGCAGGAGCTGCGCATCGAGAGCTTCTTCCCGATGGATGACGCGACGGCAGCGCTGCTGCGCAGCTGGGCCGCTACCAGAACACCGGAACGAGCGAGAGCACCAGCAGGCCGGCCATCGACCAGTTGAACAGCCGGCGCATGCGCGGATTGCCGAGGTAGCGTCCGATGACGGTGCCGAACGCGGCCCACACCACGACCGAGACCAGGCAGGTCGCCGCGTTCACCGCGGCGATCACCGAGGTCTGCCACACGGCGTTGCCGCCGATCGTGGTGTAGGCGGCGATGGTGCCGATGGCGAACACCCAGCCCTTCGGATTGACGCACTGGAACAAGGCGGCTTCGACGAAGCCGATCGGCTTCGCACGCGCGGCGCCGCTGCCGGACCCGCTCGCCGTCGCGATGCGCCAGGCGAGATAAAGCAGGTAGGCGCCGCCCAGATACTTGAGCGCAAGGTGCAGGCGGGGCTCGGCCTGGAACAATCCTGCCAGGCCCAGACCCACCGCCATCACCAGAAGGCCGAACCCGAGGGTGATGCCCAGCATATGCGGGATGACCGGGCGAAAGCCGAAATTCGCGGCGGAAGCGGTCACCATGACCACGTTCGGCCCCGGCGTCAGCGACATGACGGAGGAGAATAGCAGCAGCGGCCCGAGCAGGATGCCGTCCATGTCATTCATCAATCCTGGTCGCGGCACAGCACGTCCCGGTCCACATCGCGCCGCGTGAGCCCGAGGTCCTTCAGGTTGTAGTCATTGAGGCCGGCGAGATGGCGCTGCTCTGCCGCCGTGCGGCGCCAAGTCCGCAGCCGACCGATCAGCCAGCGGAGCAGCCGCCCCGGAGTCCAAGCGGATGAACCGACCACATGCTTGCCATCGTGCACCAGCGCCATGACTGCTCCCGCGCAACACACCGCGCGAGCACTCTTGCCTTCGGCCGGAACCCGATCAACTACGTGGCAGGTATTAGACGGAAGTCGATTGCAGGATCGCCGAGTCCCCGAAGCGCAGCACGCCCGGCGCGCCGATCTCGGCATAGATGCCGACGCGGTTCTCGTTGTGCTGCTGGGCGGTGTGGAGGATGCCGGGGTCCTTGGGCAGGTCGCCCTGCGGGCGCGTGGTGAGGGCGCAGCGCAGGCAATGCTCGGTGCCTTTCATCGCGAGCGGGCCGACCGTGAGCGAGCGGCCGATCCAGCCGGTCTCGATGAACCCGACCGCATCGCCGCAATCGAGCGTAACGTTGGGACGGAAACGCTGCGAGACGAAGCGGCCTTCGGGATAGGCGGCGCTCAGCGCCTTCAAGGTCGCGCTGGTCAGCAGGTGGCAGGGCGAGGCGACATACGGCCGTTTCACGTCTGGCGCGGTGGTCACCGCCAGCCGGCCGCGGCGGCCGAGGCGCTCCGAGATCGCGCCGTCGAGGCGCGCATCGTCGGAGATCATTTGCGTGCCGTCGTCGAACGTGATCTCGACCTTCGGCAGGTCGGTCCCGGGCTCGGGCTCAGCCAGATAGCGCGCGCGCCATCCGATCAGGTTTTTCCATGGCGGGCGCGCGGCGGTGCCGCCTACGTTGGTATCGTCGACCACGCTATAGCCGCGGTCGCCCACGACGCCCGCGGTGGTAAAAGGAAGCGCTGTGTGCTGTTCGCCCTGCAGACTCTGCACCGGATAGCGCCAGAGTTCCGAGACTGTTCCGATATGCATGCCAATCCTCTTGCCGCTGGCGCGAGCCCTCTGATAGCGCAGCGGAACGCGATTTTCCAGTGCAGGGAGTCTCCCTGCCCCGCTGTTGCGGGGCAGGGAGCATAGGCGATCAGGTCGCCAGCTGGTCGCGGATCGGCAGGGTGCGGATGCGCTTGCCGGTGGCGTTGAAGATGGCGTTGGCGAGGGCCGGCGCGATCGGCGGCACGCCGGGTTCGCCGACGCCGCCGAGCGGCAGGCTGTAGTCGCCGGCCGGCATGAGGTGGACGTGGATCTCCTTTGGCGCGGCGTCGATGCGCGTGACCTCGAAGCCGTCGAAGTTGGTCTGCTCCGTGCGTCCGTCCTTGAACGTGATCTCGCCCAAGGTCGCGAGGCTGATGCCCATCACGACCGCGCCTTCCATCTGGGAGCGGATGCGGTCGGGGTTGACCTGCGGGCCGCAGTCGACGGCGATGTCGACGCGCGGGATGGTGAGGAAGCCCTGGTCGCTCACGTCCGCCTCGACCACCGCCGCCACGTAGCTCACGAAGCTGCGGTGCGCCGCGATGCCGAGGCCGCGGCCCTTCGGCAGCTCGCGGCCCCACCTGGCCGCTTCCGCCGCCGTCTCCACCACGCCGCGCAGGCGCTTGGTGTCGAGCAGGTAGACCGCCGGATCCTCGCCATAGTTCCACTTGACGGAGAGGTCGCGGGTGTCGACCTGGCGCGACGGGCCGATCAGCTCCAGCAGATACTCCTTCTGGTCGCGGCCGGCCGCCGCCGCCAGCTCGGCGGCGAAGGACTGCACCGCGAAGGCGTGCGGCACGTTGTAGACCGAGCGGAACCAGCCGATGCGGGTATGCGCCTCGGCCTGCGGATTCTCGATCCGCACGTTGGGGATGGCGAACGGCATGTCGATCAGGCCCATCGCCATCTCCCAATCCGCCTCCTGCTTCGGGTCAGGCGCGAAGATCGAGACGATGGTGGGCGCGGCGCTGCGATGCAGCCAGGACGTTGGCTTGCCGGCATCGTCGAGGCCCGCCTCGAGCCGCTCCATCGACACCGCATGGAAGTAGTCGTTGACGATGTCGTCCTCGCGGGTCCAGGTCAGCTTGACCGGCTTGCCGTCCATCGCCTGGGAGACGAGCGCCGCCTCCACCACATAGTCCGGCTTGGACTTGCGGCCGAAGCCGCCCCCCAAGAGCGTGACGTTGACGGTCACGTTCTCCGTCGGGATGCCGAGGCGCGTCGCCAGGTGATCGCGCGTCGCCTGCGGCGACTGCACGCAGGACCAGGCCTCGCACTTGCCGTTCGCGACCTGCACTACCGCGGCAGGCGGCTCCATGGTCGCATGCGCGAGATGCGGAATGTAGTATTCCGCCTCGATCCGCTTCGCCGCTCCCGCTAGCGCCTTCTCGGCGTCGCCGTCGTTCCGCACAACCACGCCGCCCGGCTTGCGCACCGCCTCCTCCAGCGTCGCCTTATATGCTTCGGAGGAGTAGGAGCTGTGCGGGCTGTCGGTCCATTCGATCTTCAGCGCCTCGCGGCCCTTGATCGCGGCCCAGGTGTTGGTCGCGACCACCGCCACGCCGCCCAGCGGCTGGAACACCGCCGGCGCCGGCGTCGCGTCGATGGCGACGGTCTTGAGCACGCCCGGCACCTTCAGCGTCTCGGCATCGTCGAACGACTTCACGCTGCTGCCGAGCACCGGCGGGCGCGCGACCACGGCGAACACCATGCCGTCGAGCTTGGCATCGATGCCGTACATCGCCTTGCCGGTGGTGATATCGAAGCCGTCGATCAGCGGCGTCTCGCCCTTCCCGATGTAGCGGAACCTGGCGGGGTCCTTGAGCTTCAGGCTGTCGCGCGGCGGCACCGGCAGATCGGCGGCCGCTTTCGCAAGTTCGCCGTAGCCGAGCTTGCGGTTGGAGCCCTTGTGCACGATCTCGTGATTGACCGCCTCCACCTCCGCGACCGGCACGCCCCATTGCTTGGCGGCCGCTTCCTCCAGCATCTGGCGTGCGGCAGCGCCCATGCGGCGCAGGGTCATGAAGTGATGGCGCATGCTGCGCGAGCCGTCGGTGTCCTGGTTGCCGAAGCGCGGCTCGTCGCCCTGCGCCTGGGCAACCTTCATCCTGGCCCAGTCGGCCTCCAGCTCGTCGGCCACCACCAGCGGCCAGCTGGTGCGCACGCCCTGCCCCATCTCGGAGCGGTGGCACAGCACGGTGACGGTGCCATCCTCGGCGATAGCGATGAAGATCTTGGGATCCTCGCGCAGGCCGTTGGGCATGCCGTCGCCGGCATATTTCGGCGGGTCTTCCGCGCGTGCCGGCAGGCCGACGCTGAGGATGAGGCTGCCGGCCGCGATCCCGGTCAGGAACCCGCGGCGGCTGACGTTGGCGATCGGTGCGCCAAGGATGTGATCGTATTTCATTGTGCACCTGCGATCTTGGTGGCGGCCGCCTTGATGGCGGCGCGGATGCGCGGATAGGTGCCGCAGCGGCAGATGTTGCCGCTCATCGCGGCGTCGATGTCATCGTCGGTGGGATTCGGCGTGTCCTTCAGCAACGAGGCGGCCTGCATGATCTGGCCGCCCTGGCAATAGCCGCATTGCGGCACGTTGGCCTCCCGCCAGGCGAGCTGCACCGGGTGATTGCCGTCCGGCGACAGGCCTTCGATGGTGGTGACCTCCATGCCGACCGCGTCCTGTACGGCGGTCTGGCACGAGCGCACCGCGGTGCCGTCGAGATGGATGGTGCAAGCGCCGCACAAGGCTTGGCCGCAGCCGAACTTGGTGCCGGTCATGCCGAGCACGTCGCGCAGTGTCCAGAGCAGCGGCGTCTCGCCGTCGACATCGACGGTGTGATCCGCTCCATTGATCTTGAGTGTGAAAGCCATGATCCCTCCGACTGGTTCACGTGGGGCTAGCAGGTCGCGCGAGGTGCGCCTCGCACAGGGGAATTTCGCTCGGCCGAGACGCCGTGTTGTCATTGGCGCGAAATAAAAGACGTGATGCCTCGATCAAACCACGCGCTCATCGGGCAAATTGGCCGCCAGCGGCCGCAACGAGAGCGCGGTCCGACGAAACACTTCAGCTTAGCCCGCTTTTCGCGCGCGGGAAAACAGTACCAAGGATCAAGACATCGCAGCGAACGCGTTCGCTATGGCATCAGGCGCCAGACAATAGTCTCGCGCTGAGTGCGGTCTTCCAGCTCCAGGCTGGTCGGCACCTGATAGCGCGCGAGTTCGAGCAGGCCCGATTGCGGCAGGTAGGCGCGGCCGGGATCTCCCATCAGGATGGCGACACCGCGGCTCGCGAGCGCGCGAAACCACGCGATGACGCGCTCCGCCATCGGGCGCTCGTAGCAGACGTCGCCGGCCAGCACGACGTCCCAGCGCGGCTCTGCACCGACCAGGTCCTCGCGTACCA
>DATFDU010000396.1:0-2714 GCA_035251915.1 Dongiaceae bacterium
GGCGATGGCGTCGTCGGTGAACAGCAGGCTCGCGATGCGGTAGAGGCCAAGCGACCTCGGTTTCGCCGTGTCATAGCCGACCACCGGCGGCGTCAGCACGTCGCCGCGTCGCAGCGATCCCGAAACCGCCTGGATGACCCCGTCTGCGTCTCTCGCACAGCGATAGCGGATCAGGCCCGCTCGTGCGGTCTCCATCACCCAGCGAGCGGTAAATTCCGGATTGAGGCCCGAGTATTTCTCGAGGTAGAGCATCGCATAGATCTGCGCGATCCGCTCCGCATCCGCCGCGCCAATGCTTGTGAGGTGTTCGACGCTCAGTCCGCTGCGCCGCAGCACGCGCCGGTCTTCGGCAAGGTTGTGCCGGCGCTTCCACTGCTCCTCCACATCGCCGACGACCCAGATCTGGCGGCTGGGGAACAGGATCCAATCGTCCCCGATGGCCGCGTCGATCACGGCGGGCGATGACCAGCGATCAAGCGACCTTATGGCGATGATATGGCGCGGATAGCGGCTGGTCAGTAAGCGGCGGATGTCCTCGATGTCCGCGCCTTGCCAATTGCCGTGGAGGTTGGTCGACAGGAGCCAGTTGTCGACCTGGACGATATAGTTGATCCGTGCAGCTCTGAGCAGCAGCGAGGCGACCGCGATGAGCGGCACGAACAACCACTTCTCCCAGCCTGCACCGATGATTTCGAGCTCGCGCCGTGCGTAGAGGATGTAGGCGCTGTAGGGCTCGCAAACGTAGCTTCTGCCGCGCTCGCCGTCGTTGATCGTCACCGGAAAGACGCGGGCGTCACTCAGCAGGGCGGTGATCTTTGTCCGCACGTTGGGAATGAGCTTGTCGAGGCCAACCGTTGCGAGGATGTGGAGATAGCGCAAGGCGGGGTCGGCGGCGTCGGCATGCTCGCGCGCACCGGGATCGAACAGGCTCGGCGTCAAGCGATCGGCTCCCCGTTCCATTCGATGTCGTCGGTGGTCTGTCCTGCCGGCGAGCGCAGGCGGGTCAATCCGGTGGCCGCGAAAATCGCGGCATCGAGCAGCGCGCCGGCGACGGGGGCGATTCCGTCCCGGCCCAGCACGTCCTGCCCGGCCCTCATGTCCGCGCGCCATTCCTGCCGACGTCCGCGCCGCACGCTCTCAGGCCAGCCCATGATCCACATGGCGGGTGCAATGTAGCGCAGGCCGCGCGTCACGTGGACCGCCGGGCCATCTCCGGTCAACGCTTTGGCCAAGGCCGGATCGCCGTCGAACAGGTGCAGCCCGCTAACCGATCGCGGGTTGCATTCGACCGGGATGAACTCGCCCTTGGCATTGCGGATCATGTCGAGGCCGATCTGCCCGGTGTAGTCGAGGGCGCGCGCCAGATGGCGGGCGATCTCCACCACGCCGGGTGCATCGACCGCCTCGAAGGCATAGGCGGCCGACCGGCCCTTGCGCCATTTCGGGCGGTAGACCACGCTGGCGCACAGGGTTCCGCTGCGCGCGGCGCTCCACAGGCAGAACTCCTCCCCTTCGACGAATTCCTGTCTGGCCCAGCGGTTCGACGGGGTCGGGGCGATGCTACGCCGTCTGCGCGCATCGGGCCGGATCAGGGTCGCGCTGCCGAAGCGCGAGAACTCGGGCTTGAACACCGCCCCTGCGCCATCCCCGACAGCCGCCCGGCCATCCAGCGCCTCGGTTCGCGGCGCCGGCAGGCCCAGCGTGCCGAGCAGCGCGGCGAATTCGATCTTCGAATGCAGCTGCCGCAGAATGCCCATGTCCGATGCAAGCACATGGTCGGTAAAGCCGTGTCGTTCGGCCGCCGCCCTGACGAAGAACACTTCCTCGCAGGTCGGGATGATGAGGCAATCGGGATCGCGCGCGCAATGTTCGGCCAGCCGCTCGGCGAAGGCGGAAAAGGCGAAGCGCGGCGGAGGCAGGCGCAGCACCGGGCCGATCCGCGCAATGCGCGCAGCATATGCCGGGGTGGAATCGGCCAGCCCGACACGATAGCCGGCCGCGGCTGCGGCGCGCGCCAGGTCGAGGCTCACGGGTGCCCGCGCACCGGTGATCAGGAGGGAACGGCTCAAGCCTCGCTCTCGCGTCGCGCTTCGCCTGCCCGGACCGGACAGTGATAGGGACTCAGCCGGACCTCGGGATTGCGGCGATGGAGATCATACAACCGCGCAAGGGTCGCACGCGCCTGCGCGGTGTTCCCCAGAAAGGCGGTCGCCAGTCGCGGCGGCGGCATGTTCCGGGCGATCGCATCGAGCGACCAGGCGGCGTCGGCGACCAGGAAGTGCCACCCGTGGCAGTCATCCTTGAGCGCGATGCCCCAATGGCCTGGACAATGCCCGGGCAGCTCGATGGCAAGGATCGAACCGTCCCCCAGCAGATCGCCCCCTTGCGCGAAGGGCGAGAGGTCGGACGGGAGGACGGCGGCGGGCCGGTCCTCGAAAAAGCGGACGCGGCGATCGAGATCAGGCGGCAGCAGGCGCGGAAGGATGCCCTGGCTTGTACCTGAGACCCGGCCCGCCCGGCAGGCGATGTCATGGCCGATGCGCGCGCAATGGATCGTGGCCCGCGGAAAGTGACCGATCCCCGCCATGTGGTCGCCGTGGAAATGCGAGAGCACAACGTGGCGCACATCGGCCGGCGCGACGCCCCGCTGGCCGAGCTGCGCAACGAGACTTTCCTGCGGATCGAAGCGGACCGGCGTGAGCCAGCGATAGAAG
>DATFDU010000397.1:0-3879 GCA_035251915.1 Dongiaceae bacterium
GCACGGCTGCGTGCATCATGTCGAGATGTTGCGCGCGATGGCGACGGTCGCGTTCCAGACGCTCTACGGCTACCAGGAGCGGCGCAGGCGCGAGACCGGGCTCAGCAAGAGCGAAGGCCCGCCGGACCGCGAAACGACCGCGGGGCGCAGGCCGGGCTTTATCGATTCCTGCCACGCGCTGGCAAGCGACGGCGAGGTCGTGCGCACGCAGTTCCCGCAGTTCTACGAGGCACGGAAGTAGCGCCTCTCGCTCGCACCTCCTCTCCTTCCGTCACTCCGGCCAAGCCCTCGGGTCCGCGCTTTGCGCGGCCCAAGGACAGGCTCCGCGCGAGCCGGGGATGACGTGTGGAGTGGTGGCGAAAGTGCGTGCTACTGCGGCGCGTTTGCCGTGAGCGCGAGGGCGTGCACCGGACCGGCGAGCTCCTCCGCCAGCACCTGGTACACCGCGCGCTGGCGCTCGACGCGCGACTTGCCGGTGAACGCGCCGGCGACGATCTCCACCCGGAAGTGCGTCTCGCCGCTTTCGCGCCAGCCGGCGTGGCCGTGATGCTGGTCGCTCTCGTCGATCACGGCCAGCGATTCCGGCTGGAATGCCATGCGCAATTTGCGTTCGATCCGCTCCGCCACCTGACCCATATAATGTCGCCCAGAACAGTGTCGCCCGGATTTCAACCCGTCGTCCGCCGCATTGCCTAGCAGCCGGCGGGCCCAGCATGCAAGTGAGCTCATGAGCGAATCGACCGCGACCCCAGCCGCGCCCGCGCATGCCCCGCTGTCCCGCGGCGCGGCCTACGGCGTGTTCGCCGTGCTGGTGCTGATCTGGGGCCTCAACTGGCCGATTATGAAAATGGTCGTGGACCTGATGCCGCCGCTGTGGTTCGTGGTCGCGCGCCTGGCGCTCGGCGCCGCCTGCCTGTTCGGGCTGCTGGCGGCGACGGGACGGCTCGCAAAGCCGACGAAGGCGGACTGGCCGGTGATCTGGTCGGTGTCGTTCTTCCAGATGTACGTGTTCATGACCCTCACCACCGTCGGGATCCAGTTCATCCCCGCCGGCCGGTCGGCGATCCTCTCTTATACGTCGCCGCTGTGGGTGCTGCCGGCGGCCATCCTGTTCTTCGGCGAGAGACTGACGCGCTGGCGGCTCGCGGGCATGGCCGCCGGGCTCGCCGGCCTGGTGGTGCTGCTCAATCCCGCCAGCATCGACTGGTCGGACAGCCAGCAATTGATCGGCAACGGCCTGCTGCTGATCGGCGCGGTGATGTGGGCGGTCGCGATCCTGCACACGCGGCGCCACACCTGGCACCTCTCGCCGCTGCAGCTGGCGCCGATCCAGATGTCGCTGCTGCTGGCGCCGATGTGCGTCCTTGCCTGGATCATCGACGGACCATTCCACGCGGAGTGGAATTGGCAGCTGGTGTGGATGCTGCTGTACAACGGTCCGCTGGCCACCGCCTTCGCCTTCTGGGCATCGGTGAGCCTGCAGCGCGCATTGCCGTCGAGCACCATTTCGCTGTCCTATCTCGCCGTGCCGGCCTGGGGCCTGGTCGCATCGACGTTGTGGCTGGGCGAATCCTTGCCGGCGAGCCTGATCGCCGGCGGCGTGCTCATCTTCCTGGGCGTGGCGGCCATCGCCTACGGCGACGCGCGGCGACGCTGACGCGGGCTACGCCCCGCCGGCAAGCCGGTCCCAGAATTCGGTGCGATTGTTGGTGCGCGGAAACGGCTCCGCAGGCTCCTCGACGCCGAGGAATGCGCACAGCGGCTCCCAGCCTTCCTTCACCTGATAGACCAGCAGCCGGTCCGCCGGGATCGTCGCCTTGACTGCGTCGGTGTGGGCGGCGAAGGCGCGCCCCAGCCCCGCCGCGTCCAGGCCGATGGGAAAACCGGTCCTCGCGATCACGCCGCCAGCCATGGCGAGGAAGGGCTGCATGTGCGGTGGCACCGGCACCTCGCCCGTGGTCAATTTGTAGATCGTCTCGGTGAAGCTCTGGATCCAGCTTTCGAGACTTCGGTGCGTGAGCACGAACTTGGCCGAAGGATAGACCGCGTTCAACTCGCGGAAGAAGCCCGCCGTCGGCCAATCGACGGCGCTGGCATAACCGCGATAGATCGCCGACCAATCGGCGCGGCCCCGCAGCGCGGCAGACCACAGCGGCACGTGCAGAGGCGGATTGAAAATCACTTCTTCCATATGATGGCACGGCCCGAAGCCCAGCCGCTCGAGCGCGAGCTTGAGCGAGTAGGTTCCAGTCCTGCCAACCCCGACCCCGATCACTTTCATGACCGCGCCCTCCCCCGGACCGCTCGAAGATTCTGCGCTTCGAGTTCACCCGCCACACTAAGCCTCCGCCGCGCCGATGTCGACTGGAGCAGAAGCATTGCGGTCAATCCGTGACAAAGGCAGCGCGCTGCGCGTTTTCCTTGCCAGTGGCAAGACGCCTTCGCATACTGTCAGCATGAGCAAATTGGGCACGCACAAGACCGAGCCACGCGCACAAGGCGAAGGCGCGCGCAAGCGGCGACCGCGCTTCTATGAGCCGGAGACGCCGCCGCAGCCGACGCATTGCCAGCATCCGGAGTGCGATCTGCCCGGAGTCTATCGCGCGCCGAAATCGCGCACGCAGCTCAACGATTATTTCTGGTTCTGCCTCGATCACGTGCGCGACTACAACAAGGCATGGGACTACTACGCCGGCATGAGCCAGGCGGAGATCGAGCGCCATGTGCGCAACGACGTGGTGGGCGGGCGCCCGACCTGGCCGCTCGGCAAGTGGGGCTCGCACGGACCGCGCGGGCGGCCCCATACGGTGCGGTCCGACTTCATTCCGGACGACGTGGCGGAAGCGCTGAACGGCGCCCACGCCAAGGAGCAGCGCGAGCGCGAAGCCCGCCGTCGCAACGCCCGACTCAGCAAGGAGGAGCAGGCGCTGGCGGTCCTGGAGTTGACCGCGCCGGTCACCATGCTGGAGATCAGGACCCGCTACCGGGCCCTCGTTAAGAAGCTGCACCCCGATGCCAACGGCGGCGACAAATCCGCCGAAGAGCGGTTGAAAGTGGTGAACCAGGCCTACGGCACCCTGAAGGCGGCGGCGCTCGATTAAATCGAGACATTTCCGCGCATTGCAGGGTTGACGCGGATGCAATTCCCCACGTCGGCTGTGGCCTAGCCGGACCCGGTCAAATCGGCTAGAAAACACCGCGTCCTTCAAAGAACTGGGATTTTTCGAGATGGCGACCAACAACGCCGCAGCTGCGGAAACGTCGACACTGCCGGACATCACCATTTCGGTGCGTCAGGTCTTTGGCCTCGATTCCGAGATGCAGGTGCCGGGCTTCAGCCAGAAGTCCGAGCATGTGCCGGATGTCGACGAGAGCTACCGCTTCGACCACGACACCACGATGGCCATCCTGGCGGGCTTTGCCTACAACCGCCGCGTCATGATCCAGGGCTATCACGGCACCGGCAAGTCGACCCACATCGAGCAATGTGCGGCGCGCCTCAACTGGCCCTGCATCCGCGTCAATCTCGACAGCCACATCAGCCGCATCGACCTGATCGGCAAGGACGCCATCGTGCTGCGCGACGGCAAGCAGGTGACCGAATATCGCGAGGGCCTGCTCCCTTGGGCGCTGCAGCATCCGACCGCTTTGGTGTTCGACGAATACGACGCCGGCCGGCCGGACGTGATGTTCGTGATCCAGCGCGTGCTGGAGGTCGAGGGCAAGCTGACGCTGCTCGACCAGAACCGCGTCATCCGCCCGCATCCGGCGTTCCGCCTGTTCTCGACCTCGAACACGGTCGGCCTCGGCGACACCACCGGCCTCTATCACGGCACGCAGCAGATCAACCAGGGCCAGATGGACCGCTGGAACATCGTG
>DATFDU010000398.1:0-2448 GCA_035251915.1 Dongiaceae bacterium
TTGGCGACGGCCAGCGGCTCGACCTCGGCGTCGGTTTCGACCAGGATCGCGCGGTCCGCGCCCATGGCAAGCGCGGTGCGAAGCGTTTCCTGCGCCTTGGTCGGGCCGACCGAGACCGCGATGATCTCTTCTGCCGAGCCGGCTTCCTTGAGGCGGATGGCTTCCTCGACGGCGATTTCGTCGAAGGGGTTCATGCTCATCTTGACGTTGGCGAGATCGACGCCGGTGCCGTCGCCCTTGACGCGCGGCTTGACGTTGTAGTCGATCACCCGCTTCACGGGCACGAGGATTTTCATCAGTCTGTCCTCTCGTTTCAGCATGGCGGCATCCTGGCCGCCGGATTCAGGAATCTCGGTTAGACTTGGCGCCCGCCTTTGCCGCAAGCCAAGGATTGGTCAAGTCCCGCGTGGGTTTGCCAACGCGGGACCAGCCCTGTGATTGCCGCCAGTCGCTCAGGCGGCCTGCTTCACTTCCGCGACGATCTTGCGCGCGGCGTCGCCCAGGTCGTCGGCGGGGACGATGGCGAGGCCGGAGCCGGCGAGGATCGCTTTGCCCTGCTCCACGTTCGTGCCTTCGAGGCGGACCACCAACGGCACCGACAGGTTCACTTCCTTGGCGGCGGCGACGATGCCGTCGGCAATGATGTCGCATTTCATGATGCCGCCGAAGATGTTGACGAGGATTCCCTCCACCGCCGGGTCGGACAGGATGATCTTGAAGGCCTCGGTCACCTTCTCCTTCGAGGCGCCGCCGCCGACGTCGAGGAAGTTGGCGGGGAACGCGCCGTTCAGCTTGATGATATCCATGGTCGCCATGGCAAGGCCTGCGCCGTTGACCATACAGCCGATGTTGCCGTCCAGCTTGATGTAGGCAAGGTCGTGCTTGCTGGCTTCGACCTCGGCCGGGTCCTCCTCGGTCTCGTCGCGCAGCGCGGCCACGTCGGGGTGGCGGAACAGCGAGTTCGAATCGAAGCTGACCTTGGCGTCGAGCACCAGTATCTGGCCATCGGTGGTTTCGATCAGCGGATTGACTTCGAGCATCGACATGTCGGTGCCGATGAACGCGTCATAAAGCTGGGCCGCAAGCTTCTGCGCCTGCTTGTTGAGGTCGCCGGTCAGCTTCAGGCCGAACGCAACGGCGCGGCCGTGGTGCGGCTGGAAGCCCTCGGCCGGATCGATGGTGATGGTGACGATCTTCTCCGGTGTGTCGTGGGCGACGGTTTCGATATCCATGCCGCCTTCGGTCGAGACGATCATGGCGATGCGGCCGGTCTTGCGGTCGACCAGCATCGACAGGTAGTATTCCTTGGCGATGTCGGCGCCGTCGGTCACGTAGAGGCGGTTGACCTGCTTGCCGGCGTCGCCGGTCTGGATGGTGACGAGGGTGTTGCCCAGCATCTCGCGGGCGTTGGCCTCGACTTCCTCGATCGACTTGGACAGCCGCACGCCGCCCTTGGCGTCCGGGCCCAATTCCTTGAACTTGCCCTTGCCGCGTCCGCCGGCGTGGATCTGCGCTTTCACGACATAGAGCGGTCCGGGAAGCTGCTTCGCACCGGCGACCGCTTCCTCCACGGTCAGCGCGGCATGGCCGGCGGGCACGCCGACGCCGAATTTCGCGAGCAGTTCCTTGGCCTGATATTCGTGAATGTTCATCGGTTTGTGCTTTCCACTGCTGAGTCGCGGGGCTTATCCGCTTGAAATCTCTCCGGGCCACGCGCGGGTGGGCCGATTTTGCAGCGCCGCATGGCACATCGCCGGGCGCTTGAAAAGTCCCGGCGGCACGGCCATGACGATTGCGGTTTGCACTGCGGCGAAAGGCGGGACGCGAGGGGCATGGTTGAAGCATCGTGATTGACCGGACCCGCCTCGAAGCGATCGTCCGCGCGGCGGGGCGCATGGCGCTCAGCCTCTGGCCCGGAGACGGGCATGCGCTGGCAGTTTGGGACAAGCTGCCGGGCGACCCGGTGTCCGAGGCGGACCTTGCGGTGGACACGTTCCTGAAAGCCGAACTGGCCGCGCTGCTGCCCGCCGCCGGCTGGCTGTCGGAGGAGACCGCCGACATGCCGCAGGGCCAGGCCCAGCGTCTTGAAGGCGACCTTGCGTGGCTGGTCGATCCCATAGACGGCACGCGCGATTTCGTGCGCGGGCGGGATGGCTGGGCGGTCTCGGTGGCGCTGGTCAGGGCTTCGCGCCCGCTGCTGGGTTACCTCTACGCTCCGGCCCGGGCGCGGGAGCACGGTGGAGAACTGTGGCACGCAGAGGCGGGTCGCGGCAGTTGGCGCAATGGCGAGCGTCTCGTCGCCAGCGCCCGGACGGAGCTGCCCGGCGCCCGCGTGCCCGCCCGCCAGCTGGCGCCGGAGGACGCGGACCTGGTCATGGTGCATCAGCCCAACAGCATCGCGCTGCGCATCGCCATGGTCGCGGCGGGCGAGGCGGATCTCGTCGCCAC
>DATFDU010000399.1:0-5127 GCA_035251915.1 Dongiaceae bacterium
GCCCTGACGCCGGAGGGCCAGCGCCTGTTCCAGCGCACCCAGGAGGCCTTCGCGCTGATCGCCGATACCTCCGACCGCTGGAGCGAGCCGCGCGGGCCAGCGGTGGTGCGGGTCAACTCCATGCCTTCGGTCTGCAGCCTATGGCTGATGCCGCGGGTGGCGCGGTTCGAGGCTGGCGACCCGCCGCTCAGGGTCATCCTGCTGATCGACCAGCGCACCGTGGACCTGGCGGACATGGGCGTGGACCTTGCCATCCGCTGCGGCCGCGGCGGCCTGCCCGGGCGCATGTCCGTGAAGCTGTTCGAGGAGTGGTGCTTTCCGATCGCGGCGCCGGACCTGGCCAGGCGCATCGGCGCAGGCGATCCGGAGCGGCTCCTGGCGGCTCCCCTGATCCACGATTCCGACGCCTCCGGCTGGCGCACCTGGTTTGCGGCCCACGGCTTGGACTACCGGCCGCGCCCGCAGGACCGCCGGTTCGAGGACTACAATCTGGTGCTGGATGCCGCCGCCTGCGGCCTCGGCATCGCGCTGGCACGCCCGCCGCTGGCGCACGGGCCGATGGCGACCGGCCGGCTGGTCCAGGTCGACCAACGGACCGTTCTCAATCCCGTGTCCTATTGGCTGGACCGGCCCAACGGCACCATCCGCGGGGCGGCCGCCACTCTGGCCAAGCGCATCGCCGAGGAGGCCGGCATGAGCCCCGATGCCTTGGGCGGCTTCCTGAAGCCCGACCGCAAGTGAAATTCGCTTGATCCCCACCGGCTTCGCCGCCAAGAAGACCGGCCGAAGCACCAGACCGGGACGATCATGAAACTCGACACCATCAAGGACGCCATCGCCGCCATGCGCCAGGGAGAGCTGGTGATCGTGGTCGACGATACCGACCGCGAGAACGAGGGCGACCTCATCATGGCGGCCGGCGCGGCGACGCCGGAGAAGATGGCCTTCATGATCCGCCACACCAGCGGCATCATCTGCGTGCCGATGACCGCGGACCGGGCCCAGCGCCTTCATCTCGATCCGATGGTGGCCAACAATCTGGACCCGATGCGCACCGCCTTCACAGTCAGCGTCGACTACCGCGTCGGCATGACCACCGGCATCTCCGCCGAGGAACGCACCAACACCGCCCGCGCCCTCGCCAACGACAATTGCGGCGCCAGCGACTTCCTGCGCCCGGGCCACGTGTTTCCGCTGATCGCCCGCGCCGGCGGCGTCCTGACGCGCTCCGGCCATACCGAGGCGGCGACCGATCTGGCGCGGCTCGCGGGCTTTGAGTCGGTCGGCGTCCTCGCGGAAGTCGTCAATGACGATGGCACGGTCAGGCGTTTGCCGGAGCTGCTGAAATTTGCGGCGGAGCACAAGCTCAAGATCGTCACCATCGAGGACCTCATCCAGTACCGCATGCAGACCGAGCAGCTGCTGGAGAAGATCGGCCCGCGCGAGCTGGCGATCGACAGCATGAAGGCGGCCGCCTATGCCTTCCAGTCGCCGTTCGAGACGCTGCAGCACGTGGTGGCGGTGTTCGGCGACGTGGAGGACGGTGTCGACGTGCCCTGCCGCATCCACCGCGAGCAGCCGGTGGTCGACATGCTGCGCCGCGCGGTCAACCAGGCCACCTGGTTCGAGAACGCGATCGGCCAGTTCAAGCGCGAAGGCCGCGGCATCCTGATCGTGATCCGCAATCCGGTCGCCGACGAGCTGTTGCGCCATGACAACGAGCCGATCTCGACGACGCCCGAAGCCGGCGAGAAGCACAGCAGCGCGCGCACCCGCATGCAGCGCTGGCGCGACATCGGCATCGGCGCGCAGATCCTGAAAAGCCTGGGCGTGAAATCGATTGCGCTGCTGGCGCCGCAGGAGCAGCGTTATATCGGCCTCGCCGGTTTCGGCATCGAGATCAGCCGCACCATCATGGTCGAGGACTGAACGAAAGGCGGCACCGCCATGAGCATCGACGTCGCGAAACTGCCGGAGCTGATCCGCGACAAGAAGCGCCAGGCCAGGACCCAGATCGGCATCGTCGAGACGGTGCTCAAGCAGATCGAGGCCGACCTCGCCGCTGAGGTCGAGGACATCGCGTCCCGCCGTGCGCGTGGTGAATCCATCATCCCCGAACTCGACTTCAGCCAGATCCGCGACGGCAAGGTGACCGACGCGACCAAGGCCGAGATCCGCCGGCGTGGCACGGCAGTGGTGCGCAATGTCTTCTCGCGCACTCAGGCGGAGGCCTGGAACCAGCAGATCGGCGACTATCTCGCCCGCAACGACTACCTCAACAAGGCGGCGACCCGCGATGCCGGCGATCGCTATTTCACCTCGCTCAAGTCCAGCCGGCCGCAGATCTTCGGCATCTATTGGTCGAAGCCGCAGATGGAGGCGCGGCAGGGCGTCCCGATGGCGGAGACCAAAGCCTTCCTCAATCGGCTGTGGCGTTTCGAGAGCGGCGGCAGGAAGCATTTCGATCCCGACCGCGAATGTACCTATGCCGACCGCATCCGGCGGCGCGAGCCCGGCGACGCCAGTCTCGGCCTGTCGCCGCACATGGATGCAGGTTCGGTGGAGCGCTGGCTCGACCCCGCCTACGCCGAGGTCTATCGCGCGGTGTTCGCCGGCAATTGGCGTGCCTATGATCCGTTTGACGGCGCTTCCCGCACCGAGACCGAGGAGATCCCCTCGCCGGCGGTGTGCAGCGCGTTCCGCACCTTCCAGGGCTGGACTGCCTTGACGCGACAGGGTCCCGGCGACGGCACCTTGCAACTGCTGCCGATTGCGCGCGCCATCGCCTACCTGCTGTTGCGGCCGCTGGCCAAGGATGTGCCGGAAGATGACCTGTGCGGCGCCAAGCCCGGCCGCGCCTTGTCGCTGGTCGACCAATGGCACGCGCTGCTGAAGCCGGCGATCACGCCGATCCCGCTGGTCGAGCCGGGCGATACCGTGTGGTGGCACAGCGACATCATCCACGCAGTCGAGGACCATCACAAAGGCAGCGGCTACAGCAACGTCATCTATATCGGCGCGGCGCCCTATTGCGCCAAGAACGCGGCCTATCTCGAACGCCAGAAGGCCGCTTTCCTGGCGGGAGAAAGCGCGCCGGACTTCTCTGCGGAGAATTTCGAGGTCGACTTCGACGATCGCGCCACGGTCAGCGACCTGACCGAGCTCGGCAAGCGGCAAATGGGCCTTTCGGCCTGGTAGCCGCCGCGCGCCTGCGCATGGCAGGCGTGCTAAGTACGCAGGATATCCCGCCATCGCGGCCCTTCGCAGCCGCCGCCCGCCGTGTTACCCACGCCGTCGGGATTTCCATCAGTCGGTACTCATGACCGCCGCGCATTCGCCGATCAAGGGCATTGCCCTGGGCTTCCTCGCGTACTTCCTGTTCTCGTGCAGCGACGCCAATGTGAAGGCGCTGGGCGGACAGCTGCCGGTGTTCGAAATCGGGTTCTTCTCGACTTTGTTCGCCGCCCTGGTGCTCCTGTTCCTGAAGCCGCGCGACGAACGCTGGCGCGACGCCATCCGCATGCGCCGGCCGTTGCTGGTCGCGATGCGCGGCGCAGCGGGCGCCGCCGCCGGCATCCTCGGCATCTATGCCTTCACCACCCTGCCCTTTGCCGAGGCCTATGCCCTCATCTTCCTGTCGCCGTCGATCGCGACCATCCTCTCCATCTTCCTCCTGAGCGAGCAGGTCGGATGGCGGCGCTGGCTCGCCGTCGCGCTCGGCTTCGGCGGCGTGCTCGCGATCGTGCGCCCGGGCTTCGAGGCCCTGGAACTCGGCCATCTCGCCGCCTTCGCCGTTTCGTTCTGCGCTGCCGGCACCGTCATCATCCTGCGCACGCTCGGCCAGACCGAGCGGCGCGTCAGCCTGCTGGCCGCCGTCATCCTGACCTCGCTGGTCGTCAATGGCGTGTTGATGCTTGCAGATTTCCGCTGGCCGGCCGCCGCCGATCTTCCCTACCTCGCCATGGCCGGGGGGTTTGCCGGCGCGGCGCAGCTCTGCCTCATCCTCGCCACCCGCTCCGCACCCGCCAACCAGGTCGCGCCGGCGCAGTACAGCCAGATGGTCTGGGCGCTGGTGATCGGCGGATTGTTCTTCAGCGAGTTTCCCGATCTTCCCGCCGTCATCGGCATCGGCCTGATCGCCATCTCCGGCCTCTTCACCTTCCTGCGCGAGGAGACGAGAGGCCGCTGGTGGTCGCGGATCATCCTGCAGCGCGATCGCGTCTAGAGTTTGCCTTCCAGCAGCAGGTTACAGTCGACATCCTTGGCATCGCCTGGCTCGATCAGCGGGATCGGCACGCCCTTGCCGATCGAGATCTCCGGCGCGCGGATCTTGCCCTCCAGATGCACCGGCGCATCCACGTCGAGGACGCTGAAATCCTTGGCGTCGGCAAAGATGTCCATTACAAGCGTCTCCTTGCTCAGATTGGACTCGCCGCGGATGTAGAGGACGGAGTCGGTGGTATCCATGATGATGCGATCGAACCTGGCGACGCCGTCCGTGAGATTGATCGGCCCGGCGCCGCAGCGGATCGGCACGCGCGCATCGTCGCCGACATAGAGGACAAGTGCTTCCGTGATGTCGAGCCCGGCAGCTTCGATCAGCAGGCCGCTGAGCGCTCCGCCCTTCATCGTGAAAAAGGTCTTGCCGTCGGATGTGCCCATCACCTCGGCCAGCGACTTGCCTTGACCGCTGATGTCGACATCGGCGCCGATCTTGCCCTCGGTCGTGTCGAAGAACTGGCTGCCCTTGAAGAACGCCTTGAGGTCGACGTTGCGCAGCTTGATGTCCGCCGCCGCAACGGACGGCTTGTGGTTCGCGTCCAACGACAACGCGCCCTCCAGGCTGCCGCCGGCGATCGCGATCTTGAACGGCTTCACCACAGCCTTGCCGCCGCGCACCGTGACCGTTCCAGCCAGCGCCTCGACCGGAAGATAGTTCTCCGATTTGACCTTCTTGGCGTCGAGCGACACCTCCATGTCCATGACGTCGAGCAGGTTGACGTTGAGTGGCACATTCGGGAACAGCTCATCCTTCTGCTCCAGCTGCGCGGCGACCTTCTTCTGCTCCGCGGACGCGGTTTCATCGGTGTCCGGCGGCGAGCCGACCAGCGGCGCCAGGTCGTCGAA
>DATFDU010000400.1:0-9969 GCA_035251915.1 Dongiaceae bacterium
GTGAAGCACAAGGTGCCGGGCTATGCCATCGTCAATGTCGCCTTGAAGCTGGAAGGCGCGACGCCGGGCGATGCGTCGGCCGACCAGATGGACCTGCTGGCCGACCTCGCCGACGAATATGCGCTGGGCGAGGTGCGCGTCACCCATCACCAGAACCTCGTTCTGCCCAACGTGCGCAAGCGCGACCTCTATACGCTGTGGCAGCGCCTGAGGGCGGCGAAGCTCGCGACCTCCAACCTCGGCTTCATCAGCGACATCATCGCCTGCCCGGGCCTCGACTATTGCAACCTCGCCAACGCGCGCTCGATCCCGGTGGCGCAGCGCCTGTCGCGCCATTTCAGCGATCCGCGCAAGCTGGACGACATCGGCGAACTGCGCCTCAACATCTCCGGCTGCATCAACGCCTGCGGTCACCACCATGTCGGCCATATCGGCATCCTCGGCGTCGATAAGCAGGGGCAGGAATTTTACCAGGTGACGGTCGGCGGCTCGTCCAAGGACGATGCCTCGCTCGGCAAGATCGTCGGTGCCGCCTTCTCCGAGGACGACATCGTCCCGGCGATCGACACCATCATCAACACCTATCTCGCCAATCGTTCCGGCAAGGGCGAGCGGTTCCTCGACTATGTGCGCCGTGCCGGCGTGGATCCCTTCAAGGAGGCCCTTTATGGCCCTGCTACAGCACGGCGCCCTGCAGCCGAATAGCTGGCGCTTCGTCGGCGACGACGCGGCGATCCCGGCCGAGGAGCCGGTGACCGTCAGCCTGAAGCGCTGGCAGGCCGAAGGCGTGGCCCTGCGCGGGCGTAACACGCCGATCGGCGTGCGCCTGAAGAACGACGAGCCGGCGCTGGCGCTGGGCGAGGACGTGCATCGCCTGTCGCTGATCGAAGTGGAATTCCCGAAGTTCACCGACGGCCGCGCCTTCTCGCAGGCGCGCATCCTGCGCGACAAGCTCGGCTACCAGGGCGAGCTGCGCGCCATCGGCACCATCCTGCGCGACCAGTATTTCTACATGACCCGCTGCGGCATCGACTCCGTCGAGCTGCCGGACGACAAGCCGATCGACGGCTATCTCGCCGCGCTCAAGGAGTTCAGCGCCTGGTACCAGCCGGCCTCCGACGGCCGTGTCACGGTGCTGGAGCTGCGCCACCCGGCCAATGCCAACGCCCGCCGCAGCGGTGCGACCTTCGTCAGTGAAAGCGTCGCGGCGCATTCCGCCTAGAAGGTCGCAGCAACGCGACATCGTCGCCCGCCAGCTGATGGCATGATTCGTACTCACCGGTGCGTAACATCACCGGAGCACGGCACTTCTTGTGAACCTCACACAAGAGTACCGACAAATGCATGCGTTAAGTGATCAAGATCGCATTGTAGGCCTCGCGTGCTTGACGGTCATGACCGCCTGCGCAATGCTTTTGTCATACAGGGTTGCACCTCTCTCATTTTCGTAATCGGGCTGATCATCTATCCCGCAAACATACTGCTGGGGGGTAAGCCACTATGGTCGGGTCAGGGGGAAACGTATTGGCGCGCGCCGCACTGGCGGCAGCGTTGTGCATGCTCGTCGCAGCCTGCGACGAAGCGGTCGAGGACGAGGCGGCCGTCGCCGGCCTCACCGAACAGGACTTTCCGCAAGCCGACGAGGATTATTTCAAGGACATGGACAACGGCGTTGCGCTCACGCCGGACGAGGTCCAGGGCCGCAACATGTGGCTGGTGTGGAGCGGCGGCAACGACCGTTTCTGGGATGGCATGGGCAAGCCGACCCTGGGCGGCTTCGATCTGCTGAAGATCGTCGCGCCGCCGCCGGGCAAGGACATGGACCGGCAGCAGCGCTGGTACACGCTCGGCCTCATCAACGAGCCGTGCTTCGATCCTGCGCTGCCGGACGGCGATCCGGCGCGCTTCGGCCTCAGGCTCGACATGCGGCGGACCGACTGCCCACCCGATCCGTTCGCCAATGCGCAGAAATATCCCGGTGTGAAGATCGGAGCGCGCGGCGTGACCTACAAGGACGGCTCGGTCCTGCCGATCGGCTCCTATTTCGGCGAGCCAACGGGCATCATCGGACTGCGCCTGTTCACCAATCCCGATTTCGATCAGGCGGCGAAAGAGAAGTGGGACGCCAAGCGCTACTACTCCGATCCCGCTTATTACAGCGATCCGACCCTGATCAAGCCGTATCGTGTCGGCATGTCCTGCGGCTTCTGCCACGTGGGACCGAGCCCGATCAATCCGCCGGCCGATCCCTCGAACCCGCAATTCGCCAACCTCAACTCGACGGTCGGCGCGCAATATATGTGGGTCGACCGGCTGTTCCTGGTGGAGCCCAACAAGGCCAACTTCATGTACCAGCTGGTGCAGACCTATCGCCCCGGCGCGATGGACACCTCGCTGGTCTCCACCGACAACATCAACAACCCGCGCACCATGAACGCGGTCTACAGCCTGAGGGCTCGCATGGAGATGGCCAAGCGCATCGGCCACGAGGAGCTGAGCGGCGGCGAGCGCAACAACCGGCAGTTCAACGAATTCATCAAGTCCGGCTTCCTGACCCAGTTCTACAAGGAACCGGACGAAGTGTGGACGCCGCGCGTCCTGAAGGACGGCTCGGATTCGGTCGGCGCCCTCGGCGCGCTCAACCGCGTCTACATCAACATCGGCCTCTACAGCGAGGAATGGTTGCGGCACTTCAACGCCGTCGTGGGTGGCCAGCCCATTTCGCCGATCGAGATCGAGACCGCTCAGGAGAACTCGGCCTACTGGCGCGCGACGGAGCTGGGCACGCCCAAGACCGCCTTGTTCTTCCTCAAGGCTGCGCAACCCGACTACCTGGCCGACGCGCCGGGCGGCCAAACCTATCTGACTGCCGACGAGGCGACGCTGGCGAAGGGGCGCGAGGTCTTTGCCAACACCTGCGCGCGCTGTCATTCCAGCAAGTCGCCGGAGCCGCCGGAAGATCTCGGCCTGGTCGATTGCAACGGCCCCAACTACATGCAGTGCTTCAGGAAGTGGTGGGCCTGGACCCAGACCGATCAGTACAAGAGCCAGATGCGTGAGATCGCCCAGGCGCCCGATTTCCTCAAGGACAATTACCTGTCGACCGACGCGCGCATCCCCGCGACCTTGCTGCGGACCAATGTGTGCAGCCCGCTCGCCACCAATGCGATCGAGGACAACATCTGGCACGACTTCTCCTCGACCTCGTACAAGACGCTGCCGTCGGTCGGTTCGGTCACGCTGCAGGACCCGTTCGACGGCCACAGCTGGAGCTACGAGATGAAGGCGGGCGGCCGCGGCTATACGCGCGTGCCGTCGCTGACCTCGTTGTGGTCGAGCGCGCCCTATCTGCTCAACAATACGGTTGGGCCGTTCAACGGCGACCCGTCGGTCAAGGGCCGAATGGAGGCGTTCGACGCCGCCATCAAGCAGATGCTGTGGCCGGAGACTCGGGCGCGCGATCCCGAGCTCGCCGACAAGGTGGACGGCTGGATCGACCGCACCGACGAGCGCAGCTTCCTGTTCATCCCGAACTACTATGTCCAGAAGGTGCGCGACCATGTCGGGCCGATCGCCCGGCGGCTCATCGACAAGCGGCTCGACGAGGACGGCTTCCTCCGCCTCGGCCCGATTCCGAAAGGCACTCCGGTCAACCTCCTGGCCAACCTTCAGCCGCTCTCGGAAACCAGGGTGCCGTCCGAGGTGATCAGGCATTACGACGAGCTGTTCGACCTGCTGGCGACGCTCAAGATCGACCTCGCGACCGAGCCGTCGACCGCCGACGACACCGCGCTGCGCAAGCATTTCTCGGATGCGCGCGACGAGCTGATGGCGCTCAGCAAGTGCCCGGACTTCGTGGTCAACCGCGGGCACTATTTCGGCACGGCGCAGTTCAACGAGACCGAGGGCCTGACGGAGGACGAGAAGGCCTTCGGCACCGAGCCGGTCCTGAGCGACGGCGACAAGAATGCCCTGATCGAATACCTCAAGACGCTCTGATGCCGTCCGACTGCGACTATGTGATCGTCGGATCGGGCGCGGGCGGGGGAACATTGGCCGCGCGCCTGGCGGAGAACGGCATGCGCGTCGTGCTGCTCGAGGCCGGCGGCGATCCCTGCGCGCAGAGCAAGCCGCGCCTGCCGGAGGACTACGAAGTGCCGGCGTTCCATGCCTACGCCTCGGAGAACCCGGCGATGGCGTGGAACTTCATGGTCAACCACTACGCCGATCCGGCGCTGGCCGCGCTCGACGAGAAGCGGCAGGCGGACGGCATCCTCTATCCGCGCGCCAGCGCGCTCGGCGGCTGCACCGCGCACAACGCGATGATCTTCATGGCCGCCCACGATTCGGATTGGGACAATCTCGCGGCGCTGACCGGCGATCCGTCCTGGTCCGCCCAGGCGATGCAGCATTGGATGCGGTTGGTGGAGAACTGCCGCCACCGTCCGGTCTGGCGGTTCCTGCGCTTTTTCGGCATCGACCCGACCAGGCACGGCTGGAACGGCTGGCTCAGCATCGAGCGGTTCGAGCCGCAGCAGGCGTTCAGCGACCGCTGGTTGACCTGGAGCATGGCCGCCAGTGCGCTTGCCGCCTTGCACGGCATTCCGGGCTGGCTCGGCGATGTGCTGCAGCTCGTTACGGCCAAGGGCGATCCCAACGACGTGCGCACCGACGGCAAGGAGGGTGTCTGGTATTCGCCGCTCTCCACCGCCAGGCACCGCCGCGTCGGCGCGCGCGAGCGCGTGCTGGAGGTGGCACGGCGTACGCAGCGCCTGACGGTCGAGCTCGATGCGCTGGCCACCCAGATCCTGTTCGACGGCGAACGCGCCGTCGGCGTCGAGTATCTGAAGGGGCGGCATCTCTACCGCGCTTCCGCCACGCCGTCGACCGAGACCGGCGAACGGCGGCGCGTCATGGCCAAGCGCGAGGTGATCGTTTGCGGCGGCGCTTTCAACTCGCCGCAGCTTCTGATGCTGTCCGGCATCGGCCCGCGTGCCGAGCTGGAAAAGGCCGGCATTACGCCCCGGGTCGAGCTGCAGGGCGTCGGCCGCAACCTGCAGGACCGCTACGAGGTCGGCGTGGTCCACCGCATGAAAAAGCGCTGGAAAGCCCTGGAAGGCGCCAGCTTCCAGCGCGGCGATCCGCTGTTCCGCAAGTGGCAGCATGGCGGGCGCGGACTCTACGGCTCCAACGGCGCCGCGCTTACCGTCACGCGCCGGTCACGCCAGAGCGACGGCGACGTCGATCTGTTCATGATGGGCATGCTGGTGAAGTTCAGGGGCTACTACCCCGGCTATGCGGACCAGCTCTGGCGCGACGGCAACGGCCTCACCTGGTGCGTGCTCAAGGGCCACACCCGCAACCGCAGCGGTACCGTGACGTTGCGCTCGACCGATCCGCGCCAGCCGCCGCAGATCGACTTCAACTATTTCGGCGAGGGCGGCGACGCCGACCTTGCCGCCATGGTCGAGGCCGTCGAGATCGCGCGCGAGATTGCGCGCCCCCTCCGCGAACGCGGGGTTGCGTCGGAGGAGCTGCCCGGCATCGAGATTCAGGGCGAGGAGCTGGCGCAGTGGATCCGCGCCAACGCCTGGGGCCACCACGCCTCCGGCACCTGCGCCATCGGCGCGCGCGAGGCCGGCGGCGTGGTCGACGGCGATTTCCGCGTCCATGGCGTCACAGGGCTGCGCGTGGTCGACGCTTCGGTGTTTCCGCGCATCCCCGGCTTCTTCATCGTCAGCGCGGTCTACATGATCGCCGAGAAGGCCGCCGCCGTCATCCTGGCGGAGGCCGCGAGCGCGTCCGCACCGCAGCGGCCGGCCCGCGTTCGGGAAGGAGCGATGCCATGATCCTAAGATCAGCGCATGCCGTCCTGGTGTTCCTCCTGCATCTCGAGCGGCGGTTCGAGCCGTTCTTTCGTCCCGGCCTCAACTGGCTGCTGCGCGAGCCGAGCGCCGCGCTGATCCAGTTCTTCTACAATCTTGGCCGCAAGAATGACGGCCTGGCGCTGGCGCAGGAGAAGATCGATCCGGACGAGGAGCAGAGCCTGCAAAGCATGATCGACACCATGCGCGAGCACCTGCGCGAGGACTTCAAGCCCGGCGAGATGGAGCGCGCCGGCAATACCAAGACCCATGGCCTGATGAAGGCGACCTTCACGGTGCACGACAATCTGCCCGCGCATCTGCGCAAGGGCCTGTTCGCCGAACCCAAGAGCTATCGCTGCTATGTGCGCTATTCCGGTCCCGGACCGCATGTCGAGCCGGACATCGACGACGTCGGCTTCATCTCCATGGCCGTGAAAGTGCTTGGCGTGCCGGGACCCAAGCTGATGGACGACGAAAAGCATACCCAGGATTTCACCGGCATCTGCACGCCGACCTTCGTCACGCCCGACACCCGTTCCAATGCCAAGCTGCAGGTCTGGAGCCGGCGCCACCTGCCGGTGTTCTATTTCTTCGATCCCAGCGGGCCGACCGGCACGCACATCCTCGACTTCTTCATGCAGAGCCTGTGGAACGAGACGCAGTACAATCCGCTGGGTCACGAGTTCTTCAGCTGTGTGCCCTACTTGATGGGGGAGGGCCAGGCGATGAAATACAGCTTCCGCTCCCTGACCAAGGTGCATCGCAAGATCCCGCGCGTGCCGTTGCGGCCGCCGGACAACTACCTGCGCGACAACATGCAGAAGACGCTGAACGAGCGCGACGTCGAGTTCTACATGGAAGTGCAGATGCAGACCGATCCGCACCTGATGCCGATCGAGGATGCCGGGGTCTACTGGTCGACGCGCCGCTCGCCGCGCATCCCGGTCGCCACCATCCGCATTCCGCGGCAGAAGTTCGACAATCCGAAGCAGCTCGCCTTCGCGCGCAACCTCACCATCAACCCCTGGCACTGCATCCCGGAGCACCGCCCCCTCGGCAACCAGAGCCGCGCCCGGCGCCGCATGTACTACGAGCTGTCACGCTTCCGCCAGGCGCAGAACAAGGAGCAGCACATCGAGCCGACCGGCGATGAGGTGTTCGAGTGACAGCGCTGTCGCACATGGATACAAGCGCACAATCAACTTCCCTCTCCCCTCGCTCGCGGGAGAAGGGGTGCTTTCTTTGGGCTCGACCCTTCACATGGCATGATCGGCAGCTGCGCTAGCGATCCGCCAGCAGCCAGTCGAGCGCCCGTAGTCCCGGCAGGAAGAAGTAGGCACCGCCGACCACCGTCACGAACTGCGGCAGGCCTGCGCTGACCAGACACGGACCGTCCGCGGTCGGCCGGGTGAACCGGTCCGTCGGTTGCGTGCCGGGGAAGGGCACGCGGTTGCCAAGCAGCGGATCCTGCTCGTTGCTCATGCCGGCGAACTTCGCGCTCGCCAGCCAGGCGCCTTGCACGAACTCGAACTGTCGCGCCGGGTTGGCGTTGAGGCAGATGAAGTGCAGGCCGCTTTGCGGGTCGGGCGCTTCGGGCTTGAGCGCTTCGTGCCGGTCGAGCTCGGTGCCGTATTCGCGGCCGCGCCTGAGGATGCGATGGAAGCGCGTGGAGGCGATGCGATCATCCTCCGCCGTTCCGGTCAGCCCGAACATGGTGAGCAATCGCTTGATCAGGCCGGTGCGTCCGGTGGGATAGTCGCCGGTGCGCGGATTGGCGCGCCTGATATGGGCGCCGATCGGGCAGACGGTGCCGGCGCGGTCGCGGGCATAGGTGAAGTCGTTGCGCGGATAGCCGGGCTTGTTGGCGGTGCCGGAAACGTCCTGACGGCCAAGCGCGGCGAATGGCTCGCCGTCGATGTGGCGGCCGACCATCGCTTCGGCCAGCGCGAGCGCCGGTCCATCGGCGCCGCCGGCCTCGCGCTGGACCCAGCGCCAGAAGCCGCGCACATCCTGATCCAGCTGCCGGAACACCAGGTAGGTGCCGTTGCGCCCGAGGTCGCGCAACCCAGGCTCATCCTCCGCTGGCGGCAGCGCGGCGGCCCCGGGCTGCTGGGTCGGCAGGAGCGGCCGGTCGGTGTAAAGGCCGTATTCGTTGGGATAGCCGAGCAGGAACTCGCCGGTAGCGATCAGGTTATGGAAGTCCATGTCGGACTCCGAGCCCGGAGCCCGATGGCCCTTCCAGTCGATCGTAGGCTGCGAGGCGCCGTCGTGGAACCCGAACGGTTCGCGGTCGCCCATGTCCCCGCTGTCCAGGATGATGCCGCTGGCGAACCCCGCTGCCAACGCGTTGCTGCGCACGCCTTCCGCCAGGGTCCTGATCCGGTCGCCCTCGTCGAACAGCATCAGGAGCACGTGCGGCTCGCTGTCGCCCCGACCCCAGAGCCAGTTGCTGGGATCATTCTGGCCGAGATCGCCCAGGCGGCGCGAGCGGCTGGGATCGTCGGCGAGGCCAACGGTGAATTCCGGCGAGAACTGCTCCAGCACGGCCGGGTCGAGGCCCAATTTGCCGAGACCCGCTGCGGTGAACGCGATCTGGAGTGCGCGGGTCAGCCGCTGTCCGCCGCCGATCTGATCGAAGCGCGTCACCTTGGACGCCTGGGTGCGAAGCCAGGCACGGGCTCGATTGCCGTCGGCGATCCGCAGCAGCACATAGCTGCAATAGAGTGAATCGAAGCCGGTCTTCAGCAGGGCCTGCGTGTCGGCCGCATCTTCGGCGGTGAAGCTGGCAGCCACCGGATCAGATCTCCGCCAGCCAGCGGCGAATTTCTTCATCGCTCATGTCGTCGCGCTCCAGGCCATGGCGGATGCGCGCATTGCGCGCCAGGTCGGCATTGGTGAGGCCGGGATAGGCCTTGTACCACACGTCGGTCTTGACCTGGCGGCGATGCAGGAAGTGCTTGAACATCTGCTCGCGCCAGGCGCCGCGATTGACCAGGAAGTCGGTGGGCGGATAGGCGATCCCGTTGGAGAACACGAGGTTGAGGCCGAACGCCACCTTGTTGATGAAGTCGTCCATGTAGCTTTCCAGGCTGCCGTCATAGTTGCTGGCGAAGAACACGCGGCGATTGCCGTCGAGCAGGACCCAGCGCGCGAAATGGATGGTGCTGACCCGCGCCAGCCGACCGCGATTGTAGAGGAAGATCGCCGACAGGCCGACGGCGCGCAGGGCGACGACGGTGATGGCGAGGCGGAGCCAGCCGGGCTTGAGCGAGCCGATGGCGCTGAACGGGTTGGTGACGTCGCGATCCTCGCCGATCGCGATCTCGCGGGTGTAGGCCGCATTTGCCCGCTTGCGGATCACCGGATCGGTGGTTTCGGCGCGCCGAAGCGCAATCAGGAAGAACGGTGCGATGACGAGGGTGGGAATGAACAGCGCCACGCCCAGGACGAGCAGCCCGACGATGCCGAGGATGAAAGCGATCCACTGCAAAAGGGTCCGGGGCTCGATCGGCGTCAGCTTGGGCCCGTTGGCCACCGCCGCGCGCAGCTTGGCATGCAGCTGCCGTGCGTTGCGTTCGGTCATGCCGGCCAGAGCGGTGCGCAATCTCTCGTGCAAGGCGGCTTCCTCGCGCACCTGGCGGACAGTGCGCCCGATCCAGTTGACATAGACTGCTGTCGGCGGCGTCTGGCGCGCGCGCATCCAGGCGAGCAGGTCGGCGCGCGGGTCGAAATCATCGCAGTGGGCGAAGATCTGGCGCAGGCCGTTGCCGGCTTCGGCGGCGATCCGGGCCAGCATCTCATCCCCCGGCCCGTCGCAGTCCCCGAGGAAGATGAGGGGAATGCGCTCAGCTGCCGGCAAGCCGGGAAAGGCCGCGCGGTCGTCCAGCGTCTGGTCATCCGCGACGACGAAACGCGCGACGTGGATGTTCTCGAACCGGCCGAACGGCACCAAGGCGTTGTCCGGATCGACCACGCCCGGCGCGCTGTTCATGGTGGCGAGCAGGTCGCGCAGGTCCTGCACCCGGTCCGACCGGACCGGAGCGGTCACCATGAAGTGCCCCTGTGTGATCAATCGCGGCCGGTCACGACTTGAATTCGAGCG
>DATFDU010000401.1:0-6334 GCA_035251915.1 Dongiaceae bacterium
CATGTCGATGGAGCATATGCGCCCGACCATCGGGCGGCTGTGGCCGCGCCAGGGCGACGCGCTGCACACCAACCGGCGGCGCGCGATCCTGACCCTGGTGGAGGACACCTCGCCCGGCCGGCACGACACCGCGATCGCGGCATGCGACACCTACCGCTATGGCCTGCTCGGGTGCAAGGAATACCACGACAACTGCACCGACAACCTGAAGGCGGCGCTGCGCCAGCTCGGCCTGGAAGCGCCGGAAGTGCCGAGCCCGCTGAACCTCTGGATGAACATCCCGTTCGCGGCCGACGGCACGCAAAGCTGGGGCGAGCCTCTGTCCAAGCCCGGCGACTACGTGATCCTGCGCGCGGAGCTCGATTGCATCGTCGCGATGAGCGCCTGCCCGCAGGACATCCTCCCGATCAACGGCAAGGCCTGCAAGCCGACCGAGGCGCACTACTCAGTAATCAGTTGACAGAGAGCAGAGAACAGAAGCGAGCCTCCTGTTCTCTGATTACTGTTGTCTGAAACTCACGTAGGCCGCGAACTTGTCCTTGTAATCCGGATGCCAGCGCGACAGCGCGGGGCGGTTCTGGATGATGTCGTCGGCGGCCCACTGGATGCGGCGCGCGTCGAGCGCGTGCGGCACGTCGTTGTCGGGGCAGAGGATGTAGAAGTCGCCGTCGCCCATTCGCTCCAGCATGAAGTCGACGGTCTGTTCCGGTGTCCAGGCGCCTTTGGGCTTGTCGCTTGCCGGTGCATCCTTCTTGCGGCCGGTGATGCCGGTCCAGACGTGGCCGGGGATCAGCAGATGCGCCGTCACCTGGCAGCCATCGATGTTGCGCAGCGAATGCGCCAGGCCCTCGGTCAGCACCTTCACGCCGGCCTTGCTGACATTGTAGGCGGTGTCGCCGGGCGGGCAGGTGATGCCCTGCTTGGAGCCGGTGTTGACGACGGCGGCCGGCGTGCCCTGCGCCGCCATCGCCTGGGCGAAAGCGTGGGTGCCGTTGATGACACCCCACAAGTTGACGGCGAGCACGCGCTGCCAGCGCTCGTAGTGCTCGAACGGACCGCCGCCGTTGCCGATGCCGGCATTGTTCATCAAGACCGCCACCTCGCCGAAGCTCTGGTAGGCAGCCTGCTTCAGGCGCTGCACCTCCTCCATGACGCTGACATCGGTGGGCACCGCGCGCACGTCGGCCTTGCCGCCCTTGGCGACGGCGGCAACGGTATCGGCCGCCTGGTCCAGGGCCGGGCCCTTGAGGTCGGCCAGCACGATCTTCATGCCAGCGGCGGCGAATTTGAGCGCCGCGGCAAGGCCGATGCCGGAGGCGCCGCCGGTGATGACCGCGACCCGGCCGGGAGCGATGGCGGGATGGGGCATGGTGCTGTCCTTCCTGTTCGTATATTTGGCTGTTCTAGCGCGGCCATGTCGCGCTTGGAAGCGCATCGCGATCTTGCCTAAGATGGCCCTTGAGACGTTCCGGGTAGCTGATGGCCGAGCCCGATTTCATCGCCGGTTGCCACGAGCGCGTGCGCGCGATCTATCGCTATTGGGACGGCAAGCGGAACGGGCGGCTGATGCCCAGCCGGGCGGACCTCGACCCCGTCGATATTCCGAAGCTGCTGCCCGACATCTGCCTGGTCGACGTGGTGGCGGACGCGCGCAAATACGTCTACCGCCTGATCGGCACCAACGAGTGCGCGATGCGCGGCCGGGACCCGACGGGCCTCGCCGTCGGCGACGGTTATTTCGGCACCAGCAGGGACTCGGTGTTCCTGAACTACGACGCCGTCACGCGCAGCCGCGCGCCGCGCCTCGACCGAGACCCCAGCATCACCAGCGACAACCGCTTCATCCAGCACGAATCCATCTTCCTGCCGCTGTCGGAGGACGGCGAGACCGTCAACATGATCCTGGTCTACACGGTCTACGGTCCGCCGCCTCGGAGGCTCTAGGCCGCCGCGCTTCCGCCGCGAGCCGTCAATTTTTTTCACAGATGGCAACCCGCCGGCCCTCCCGCGTGTTTGTGGCTTCGGGCATTCGGAGCGCCGCTCGATGAGACCGAGCATCCTCATTCCGTTGCGTCTGTGGAAGCTGCCCGCTCTGGCCGTCGGCGCCTTGCTGCTCGGCGAACTCCTGGCATCGCAGATCGTGCGCGCCGCCTCCGAGGAGGCGTGGGACGCGCTGGTGAAGGAAGCGGGCGCCGCCTGCCAGATGGCCAGCGAGCTGGAGCAGTCGCGCGTGGTGTGGAGCAACCCGGCCTTCGAGCACAGCGCCGCGCTGATCGTCGCCGGCAAGTGGCCGCCGACCCGCAACAACGGCGCCGAGGCCTACCTGCTCTGCCTGTTCGACAAGGAGAGCGCCAAGGTCGAGATCCAGGAAGTCGACGCCCAGCTGTTCAGGTAGCCTCGATAGGGGTAACGATCCCGGCAACAGGCTGTTCACCGAGAGCGGAGATTGCAAGATCGCTGAAGAACGGCGCGTCTCCGTGACTGCAGGGAACCAACAGGAGAATTGAGAATGGCTGAGAATCGAAACCAGCAGCACGCGCCGAAACCGGAATCCGCCAGCAGGCCTGGCAAGCGCGCTTATGAGGAGCGCGAGCGCGACCGCGCCAGCCAGATCGACCAGTCGCATCAGGACAACGCGCGCGGGGACCGCAACCCCGGCAACTTTCAGAACGACCGGGAACGCGCCTCCGAAGCTGGGCGTAAGGGCGGCCAACGGTAACGGCCACGCCTGGTAGAACGCGAACAACTGGAAGGGAGAGGCGAAGGCCTCTCTCTTTCTTCTCAAGCGGTGGGAGAGAACATCATGGCTGAAGGACGACGCAATTTCGGCCCGACGCCGAAGCACAAGCTCGAAGAAGCAAGAGATGAGGCCGGCAAGTCGGCGGAACAGGCGGCGCGGGAGCGCATCTCGGCGACCCGCGGCGGGCCGCCGCATGAACGGGGAGGGGAAGAGGACCTGAAGCGCGGCTTCGAGATGGAGCACGACGGCGACTATCAGCGCCGCGCCGTGCGGCGGCAGAATCGCAAGGGTGAACGCGAGCGTTCTTGATGTGCTGGAGCTTGGCCCGCAGGGTGATCACCCCGCCAGGGCCGGATCCGGATTGCGCCCATTATAGGTGCAGTTCTCGTGCGTGATGTTTACACCATGCCGGCGTTCCTTGTTGATGTGGAACGCTGCGGCCGGTGGCCCCTCGAATGTGAAGCCGTCCAAATGGATCCGCGGCCCCTGGTCGCGGGGCTTCTCGCCGCCCGTGATGAAAATGTGTGCCGTGCCGCCGCTTCCGCCGCGCTTGCGCGGATTGCGGGACGCGCCGCCGACGATGCGGATGCCCTCGGGGTGCTCCGTCGTGGACAACCCCCACAGACGGAGGTTGCGTTTGTTGTCCTCGAACACGCAATCCACGATCTGCGTGTCCATGCTCTTGAGATCGACGCCGCCATCCGTGCAGCCACGAATCGTGAGCTTCTCGAGGACGATGCCCCAGCACAGCCGTTCCGACGATATGGCGTCACCCTGCCAGTACTTTGTGCCCGGTACGCCCTTCCGCCACTTGGCCGGATCCTTCTCGATGACGGCGGCGGACTTGATGGGCGTGTAGCCGTTTGAATCGACGGGGGCGTAGAAGCGTGCAGCCACCAGCGGAACCTTGTTGCCCCGCTTGTCGAGCGCAAAGCTGCCGTCCGGCTTGGTCTTGTAGCTCACATCGCCGTCGGCGTCTCGCTTGTAGGCGAGCCAAGGCTTCTCGTAGTGCTGGTCATGGCAGTTCTCGATCACGCCCGAGTAGCCGAAGGCCGCGCCGATGACGCGAACATTGTGCACGGTGTCCGTGCGCGACTTGTCGCCCTTGCCGATGAACAGGCCGACGGTGATGTGGCCCTGCATGCGCTGGCTGTCGGCCTCGATGCCCTCGATCAGCACATCCTCGGTGTCGCCATAGAGCCGGAAGATGGACTCCTCGAAGCCGATGGCTCTGATCCGGCGCGCCGTGAAACCGCGGATCGCGCGCTTCAAGCCATCCGGCTCCAAGTCGTTGTCCATCCACAGCCCCTCCCTCACGTTCGTGAAGTCGATGGTGTCAAGCTCCAACCCGCGGACCGTCCCCAGCACCTGGAACGTCCGGTCGGTGTTCCGAAAGTGGAGATGGCGAAACGACAGATAATCGGCCCCGCGTTTCAAGCCAAAGATGTCATGGCCGCCGCCGACCCGGCCACGCGCCCACTCGGGGTCCCAGCCGTCCAGCAGCGGCCGAGGACGGGAACTGCTGATTGTGACCTGGGTCGGCCGGCGCGCCTGATCGACGCCCTGGATCACGCACGGTGCGCCATCGGCGCCACCGGCAGCAAAGGACTGCGAGAAGCCAGGCCAATCGCCCTTGTCGGCCAGCAGGCCGATGTGTCGCCCTGGTGCGACGATCGACGCCAACGCATCCACCCCTTTGGCATTCTCCGGAGACGACCCCGATGCGTCGCCGGTCGCCTGCGGAAGCATCCAGAGATCGACTTTGACCGTGCCGTCGCACGGCTGCGGCTCAACTGCCTTCAGTTCGCGAATACGGGTGTTAAGCGCCAGGAGGCCGGCACCAGCGGCGACAAACGAACGACGAGTCAACATAGTCCCTCAGATCAACCCAGGGAGTGATCCTGTCGGGGATGAAATGCTAACACCAAAGCCAAGTTCCCGACGCCTATACCGGCTCCAGCTTGCGCTGTACTCCGCTCGATTGCCGGCCGCGTCGATGGGCGCGACTGCGTCAGCCAGATCGGCCAATCGCATCAGGACAACGCGCGGGTCGGACATATGACCGCAAGCGACCAGATCGGCACATCGACGCACAAACACCTTGCAAGCCGGGGCCGTCCATATATGGGTCCCGGGTCACACCGCTGCGCGGCGTGCCCGGAATGACAGAACAATAAGTGCTATCCAACCTCCACCAACAACCCGCCGACCTGCCGGTCGAACAGCCGGCGATAGACGCCCTTCTCGCGGCTGATCAGCGCGCCGTGATCGCCTTCCTCGATGATGCGGCCGCGGTCGAAGATGAGGATGCGCTTGAGCGCGCGCACCGTCGACAGGCGGTGGGCGATCACGATGGTGGTGCGGCCCTGCATCAGGCGCTCGGTCGCTTCCTGGATCAGCGCCTCCGACTCCGAATCGAGGCTCGAGGTGGCCTCGTCCAGGATCAGGATCGGCGCGTCGGCCAGGAAAGCGCGGGCGAGGGCGACGCGCTGGCGCTCGCCGCCGGAGAGCTTGATGCCGCGCTCGCCGACCAGCGTGCCGTAGCCCTTGGGCAGCGTGGCGATGAAGTCGTGCGCGTTTGCGAGCCTGGCCGCACGCTCGATCTCCGCCTGGGTGGCGCCGGGCTTGCCATAGGCGATGTTCTCCGCCAGCGAGCGGTGGAACAGGATCGGCTCCTGCTGCACGATTGCGATCTGCGCGCGCAGGGACGCCTGCGTCACGCTCGCGATGTCGTGGCCGTCGATCAGGATGCGGCCGCCGTTCACGTCGTGCAGCCGCTGGATCAGCTTCACGAACGTGGTCTTGCCGGAGCCAGACAGGCCGACCAGGCCGATCTTCTCGCCGGCGCCGATGGTGACGCTGAGCCCCTCGTACAGCGCCTGGTGGTGGCCGCGATAGTGGAACGTGACATCCTGGAACTCGATCCGGCCATGGCGGATGGCGATCGGCTCGGCGCCCGCCTTGTCTTCGACGCCGAGCGGCTGGCCGTGGATCTCCACCAGCTCCTCCATGTCGTTCACCGACTTCTGCAGGTCGCGGATATACATGCCGACGTCGCGCAGGTAGCCCTGGATCACGACATAGGCCGTCATCACGTAGGCGACGTCGCCGGGGCTGGCCTGGCCGGTCCACCACAGCCAGAGCGCGAGGCCGATGACCGCGGTGCGCAGGATGATGAGCGACAGGATCTGGCCCGACGACGAGTAGGTATGGCGCATCCAGGTGCGGTAGGTGCGCTTTTTCCACTTGCCCATCACGCCGAGCAGGCGCGCATCCTCGCGCGTCTCCGCGCCGAACGACTTGACCACGGGGTTGCAGGTGACCGCGTCCGCCAGCGCGCCGCCGGTCCTGGTGTCCCATTGGTTGGAGAGCCGCGCCGCCGGGCCGATATAGCCGATGGAGAGGAACGCCGTCATGCCGACGAAGGTGAGGGCGCCGACCGTCACCACCAGCCCCATCAGCGGCCAGTAGTAGCCGAGCAGGGCGGTCGAGCCGACCAGCACCACGAACGAGGGCAGCAGCGCCAGCAGCAGCGTGTCGTTGAGCAGGTCGATCGCCCACATGCCGCGCGTCACCTTGCGCACGATCGAGCCG
>DATFDU010000402.1:0-14347 GCA_035251915.1 Dongiaceae bacterium
TGGCAGAGCTGGAAGCTGCGCGTCGAGCTCGAAGACGGCGCGAACAAGCGCACCATCGAAATGGTCCCGCCCAAGCCGCTTTAGACTTGTGCCGTCACGCGGCTTTCTTGCGACGCGTGGGCTGGATCAGGATTTCTGCCGGAATGCCGAGCTGCTCGTTCAAGCGCCGGATCATGTCGATCGACAGGCTGCGCCTGCGGTTCAGGATTTCTGCGACGCGCGCGCGCGAGCCGATCAATGGCTCCAGGTCCCGTCGCGTCAAACCCATCTGCTCCATGCGGAACTTGATGGCATCGATCGGATCGGGGCGGTCAAACGGAAAGTGCGCGCTTTCATACGAATCGATCAATGTCGCCAGCACATCCAATCGATCGCCCTTCGGCGTGCCGGCCTTCGACCCCCAAAGCCGCTCGACTTCGATCAGTGCGGCTTCATAGTCAGCATTGGAGCGGATTGGTTTCAATTCAGTCGCCATAACGCACCTTCCTGACGTCGATCCTGTCGTACTCTGCGTGGGTCCCGATCCATTTGATCCAGACGATGGACTTCTCGTAGTCAATCGCCACCACCAGGCGATAGTCATTGCCCTCGATATTGAAGACGACCCGGTCGCTCCCGACAATGCTCGCCGAAGCGTATAGGCGCTTCACATCCACGCTGCTAACCCAGTGAGCACGATTGGCTTCTGCAAACCATGCATCCAGTGCGGTCTTGACGGCGGGCTGATCCCTTCGCCCCTTTAGCTTGGCGACAAACTCCCGCAACGTTCGCCGTGCGATGATCCGCATGATCATATGTAGCATGATCCCAAATTGGGAGCAACAAGATCGTTGCCGAAATGCGGGCGCCCGCCCAAGTATTGATGCGAAGACGAATAGAGGTGGAGAAACTGCCATGCCCTTCAACAAGCATGCCATCGTCATCGGCGTCGGCCCTGGCCTCGGCGCGGCATTGGTGCAGAAATGCGCCGGCGAAGGAATGAAGGTGAGCGCCGGCGCGCGCGATCGCGACCGGTTGCGCAAGCTGCTGGATGAGCGCGGGCTGCACGAGGTGCCGGCTTTCGCCTGCGACGTGTCCGATGCCCCAGGCGTGCAATCCGCTTTCGACGATGCGATCGCCGATGCGGGCGCGCCGGACCTGGTGATCTTCAATGCCAGCGGTTATGCGCGCGGCAGCATCCTGGAATTGACGCCGGGTCAGCTCGACGCCGCTTGGCGCGTCGGGTGCCTCGGTGGATTCCATGTCGGGCAGGCGGCGGCAAAGGCGATGGCGCCGACTGGCCACGGCACCATCCTGTTCACCGGCGCCACCGCCTCGCTGCGCGGCAGCGCCAACTTCGCGCCGTTCGCGATCGCCAAGTTCGGCCTGCGCGCGCTCGCGCAGAGCATGGCCCGCGAGCTGGGACCGAAGGGCATCCACGTGGCGCATATGGTGATCGACGGCCAGATCGGCGAGGCGGAGGGCGACACCAAGCTGAAGCCGGCGGACATTGCGGAAGCTTATTGGTCGATTTATCGGCAGCCGCGCAGCGCCTGGACGCTCGAGGCCGACCTACGTACCTGGGTGGAAAAGTTCTAGAAAGGTCTGTCTACATCCCTCTTGCTCCCAACCGCATGTCGCGGCACCCTGACGGCGCGACTGGGGGTTGAGGGGTCCCGAGTCGCCGTGTGCTGCGCGCGAGCCGGAAGCGGGCGCGCAGGGATGAGGGGATGAATGACCAAAGCACCGTCGAAATCCAGCGATCTCAACAGCCGGCTGCCGGCATTGGGGGAGCTTCGCCACATCTCGTTCAGCAAGGACGCGCTGGTGATGGCGGTCAAGCTCTACTACGCCGCCACCAAGAAACCGCTGCCGTCGGGCGTGGTCGAAGGCTGCGAGATCGTCGCCGCGCCCGATACCCAGGTCGAGATCACGATCCGCGACGATGCCGCAGGGCAGCTGCAGAAGATTCCGATCTCGGCCGAGATCATCGGCGCCGCCATGATCAACTACTGCCGCAAGGTCAACGTGCCGCTGCCGCGCGACGGCAAGAAGTCGCTGCTGGTCTCCGGCGACAACCTGGTGCTGGTGGTGAGCGTCCAGGCGCAGCCGACCAGGCTGTTCCGCACCGGCACCGCGGAGCACTAGGCGCCGGCCTTTTCTGGGACGGCCCGTCCATGTCCGACAAGGTTCGCCAGCAATACGAGCTCCTGCCCTATCCGGCGCGCGATCCGCGCGAGGAGGCGCAGCGCCTGATCGAGGGCTCGCCCAGCCACCTGCTGGAGCTCAACCATTATCTCTATGCCGGCGCGCGCGATTTCGCGCAGCCGTTCCGCGCGCTGGTGGCGGGCGGCGGCACCGGCGACGGCCTCATCATGCTGGCGCAGCATCTCGCCGACCGGCGCTGTCCGGCGGAGATCGTGTATCTCGACCTGTCCACCGCTTCGCGCGCCGTCGCGGAACAGCGCGCGCACGTGCGCGGGCTCGGCAACATCACCTTCATGACCGGCTCGCTGCTCGACTTGCCGGGCCTCGGGCTCGGGCCGTTCGACTACATCGATTGCTGCGGCGTGCTGCATCATCTCGCCGATCCGCCGGCCGGCCTCGCCGCGCTCACCGCGGCGCTGGCGCCGGATGGCGGCATGGGGATCATGGTCTATGGCGCGCTCGGGCGTACCGGCGTCTATCCGATGCAGGCGATGCTGCGAACGCTCGCCGCTTATGCGCCGGCACCGGCGCTGACTCCGACGGCGCAGCTCGCCACCGCGCGCGATCTCCTGAAGCAGCTGCCGGCGACCAACTGGCTGCGGCGCAATCCGGCGATCGGCGATCATCTGGCGGGCGGCGATGCGGGACTGGCGGACCTGCTGCTGCATCCGCAGGACCGCGCCTACAGCGTGCCGGAGCTGGCGGCGCTGGCGCGCGGCGCGGGGCTGGAGATCGCCGCCTTCATCGAGCCGTGGCGCTACGATCCCGCCAGCTACCTGACCGATCCCGGCCTGCTGCACCGGCTGGAGCGGCTGGACCCGGTTGCGCGCGCCGCCTTCGCCGAGCAGCTTGCCGGCAACCTCAAGCGTCACATCGTCTATCTGGTGCGCAAGGAGCGCGCGGGTGGCGCGGTTGCGCGGCCCGAAGAAAACATGGTGCCGATTCTGCGCGCCGGCAGCGGCGCGCTGGCGGACAGCCTGAAGGGCCGCAGCAACCTCAAGGTCTCGATCGACGGGCTCGAGGTGCGGCTGCAAGTGCCGCCGCACAGCGCCGAGATCCTCACCGCCATCGACGGCAAGCGCAGCATCGCCGAGATCCACCGGGTGGTCGGCGACAGCGTGGAGGCGCTGAGGGGTCGAAGCGCCTTCAAGCCGGCCTTCGACCGCGTCTACCAGACCTTCAACAAGCTGAACCGGCTGTTCTTGCGGCGTGGCACGGCCTAACGACGAAACTCACGCGCTGCCCTTTTTCTCGATCACCAACACGCGCCGCCCGCCTTCAATGTCGTTGCTGGCCGTCGGATCGACGAAGCCGGATGGCGCTCGAATGAGCGGAGAAGGCAAACGCCTTCTCCGCGTCATCGTGGGACTTAGGGTTGATCGTGTGATTGCTTCTGGATTGGCCGACTAGATCCCCTCGGCCTTGCCCTGGACGAGGCTCGCCGGCCGATCCGGATTGTGCGCCATGCCATCCTCCGCGAGGAAATACACCTTGTCGCCGTTGACTGCGATCTGGTAGCAGCCATCCGACTCATCGTCTTCGGCATAGTCGCCGCAGAACTTGTCGCCCTCGAGCTTCCAGGTGCCGCCGTACTTTCCGGTATCGCTTCCCGAGGTGGCCTTCCAGACGCCGACGATCGCCCCGGACGGATCGTAATATTCCGTCCAGTTGCTCTTCTTCGTGCGAGACAGCCCGCTCAGGCTGTTGCCGGTGACAAGCTGAGACAGCTCCTGCGCGTTCAGCGGCCTGGCGGCGGCGGCCGCAGCCTTCTGCTCCTCAGTCGGGCCGGCGCACGCGGCGAGGCTCGCGGCCAGCACAACACCGACTGCCAATACTGCAAGATTTCTGTTCATGATTCCCCTCCATTGATGAGACGAAGCTCGATCTGAACATCGATCGTCTCGTCCAGATCGACACGATGGAGCCTACGCAGGCGGAGCTTTGCGGACATCACCCGTTCAAGGCATCGGGCGTGTCGAAAAGCAATTTCACGTTCCACCCCACTGCAGACGCCCGCTTCGCCGGAGGCATCAAAGCCATGCGCTCAGGTGAATTCCCATGGAAATCATCTTGCTATTCATGGATGGCGACAAACGCAGCGTGGCACTGGCCTCGATGCCGCAACCTCAAGAAAAGCGCGCGTCCGCAACGTTTTAGCTATTCCGTCACGCTCTCGCACGCGACGGGCTGGGCTTGCGAGCCGATCGATCCCGGCGATTGTGGATCGCCTACCCCGTACGGGTGAGGACCTACCGAAACGGCCTCGTTTATGCTTTACTCATGGCATCGGGGGATCCACGCATCATGAAATGGCATATTTGGGCAGCAGGGTTCCTGCTCTCGATTCTTTCTTTGCCGTTCGCGGCGGCTCAGCAGACCTCGTACTACAGGGAAGCGCCGGCTCTGGCCGCAGAGGCTGCGACCGGACGCTTGCCGCCGGTGGATCGGCGCTTGCCCGAGAACCCCGTCCTGGTGGAGCCATTGAGCACCATCGGCATCTATGGCGGAACCTGGCACATGGCGATGCGTGATTCGTTCGATCACGCGAGCCTCATCCGCACGATCGGCTACGAGAACCTGATGCGGTGGACGCCAGACTGGAGCAAGCCGATCCCCAACGTCGCGCAGTCGGTGGAGTCGAGCCCCGACGCCAGGGAGTTCCGTTTCACGCTGCGCAAAGGAATGCGCTGGTCCGACGGAGCGCCCTTCACCGCCGACGACATTCTCTTCTGGTACGAGGACATCCTCCTCAATCCCGAGCTGATGCCTTCAATTCCGACTTGGCTCATCGCCGGCGGCAAGCCGGTTCAGGTCGAGAAGATCGACGATGCCACGGTCCTTTTCCGCTTCGCGACGCCGAACAGCATATTCCTGCACTTGCTGGCCGCGCCGGAAGGCGCCGAGCCGACAAGCTATCCCAAGCACCACCTCGCGAAGCTGCTGCCCAAATACAACAAGGAACTTGCGGGCACCGATTGGGCGGACAAGTTCCGCGCCGCGTTCGGAACGCCGGGCAACATCGATGATTCCACCAGGTGGACTCATCCGGACGTTCCAACCTTGCACGCCTGGGTATTGAAGGGCGCCTACGGTACGGCAAATCCGCTGATCGCGGAGCGGAACCCCTATTACTGGAAGGTCGATCCGGCGGGCCAGCAGTTGCCCTATATCGACCGTGTTTCCTTCGTCATGGTCAAGAGCAAGCGGGACGCAGTAGACTTGGCGCTGCGCGGCGAGATCGACGCGCAGACGCGCCACGTCCGCTGCTGCGGAGCGGAGGTCGCAAAGGCACGGCCTGAGTATACCCAGGTGAAGGTCATCCCGACCGAAACCAGCGATCTTGTCATCGGCTTCAATCTCACCACCACCGATCCGGCGCTGCGCGCACTCTTCAGCCAGCGCGACTTCCGGATTGCCCTCTCCGTCGGCATGAACCGTCCCCGGCTTGTCGAGTCCGATCCGCTGCTCATACCCTGGCAGGTCGCGCCCTTGCCGCAGTCGCGGCACTATCATGAGCGGCTGGCAACCCAGTATTTGGATTATGACCCAGACCGCGCAAACCGGCTTCTGGACAGCCTCGGCTGCGATCGTCGCGATCAGGCCGGCTGGCGCATCGGACCAGGCGGCGTGCCCATCGCATTCAAGGTCATAAGCCCGGTCGAGGGTCCCCGCCTCGAGTGGCTCGAGAAGGTTGTGGAGGACTGGCGCGCTCTCGGCATCAAGGCAAGCGCGCAGCCATTGGAGCGGGAAGACTTCATCCGACGCCTGGAATCGGATGTGTTCGACGTAGCCGCCTATTCGGGGGACGGCGGCATCAGTTCCGTCATCTTCCCCGACGATTTCGTGCCGACGAGCATCCAGTCCGCCTGGGGGCTGCGGTGGGTGTACTGGGTGCAAGACAAGGAGGATCCGCGGGCCGAGGTTCCGCCGCCGTCGGTGCAACGCCAGCTGGAGCTGTATGACGCGATCAGGGCGACCACCGATCTCGACAAGCAGCAGGAGCTGATGCGGCAGATCCTCGACATCGCCGCCGAGGAATTCCAGACCATCGGCGTCGTGCGCGGGACGTTCGACAGCGGCTTCATGCGCCGCGACTTCCGCAACGCGCCGGACTTTCTGTTCAGCTCCTGGTCCTATCCGGAACCGGCGCCAACCAATCCGGCACAGTATTTCTTCGATCCGGCCCAACCTTGAGGAGTCGCCGGAATGGAGAAGGCCGCTTCAGATGCGCCGCTTGCAGAACGATCCGGCGAATCGGGTCTGCCAGGTTCGATTCAGCGTGGCCGGATACAGCCTGCGCGGCGCCTCGCCTTCCGCATCGCGGCCGCCGTCATGCTGGTGCAGGCGACGATCTTCATCACGGCCGGGGCCGGCTATCTCTTCTGGTTCGAACGCAATCTCGACGCCGAAGCCGAAGCCAGCGCGCTCGCTGCCGGCAGGCTTGTCCAGCGGGGGGAATTGCCGCATGCCGCCATCTCCGACCGGGCCTGGATGGAACGTATTGCCGGACCTGCGCTGGTCGACGCGCTCCTGGTCGGCGTCAACGGCAATGTCTTCCACGCGCTGGATTCTGCCAACCTCGGCAAGCAGGTGGCGAGCATCGACGGCGTCGATGCATCCTGGTTTCGCAATACCGGAAATGCGCCGACCTTGACCAGGCATGTTGAGAATGGCCGCCCCTACCTTGTCGGTATTACGCCGCTGCTCGTATTCGAGAACATCGCGCCTTTCCTCTATGTCTACGTAAAGATCGATACGGCCATCATCGATGACGAGAAGGATCGGATGCGCGCCGCGACCATAGCGGCGGTCCTGTTCGCGATCCTTGTCACCACCATCGTGATCTACGGTGTCTTCGAATGGCTGCTGTTCCGGCGGATCCGGAAGGCGGCGCGGCTGGTCGGACGGGAGAACGGCCATGACGTCGCGTCGATCGCGGCGAGCGACGAGATGGGGCTCGTCGAAATCGGACTGCAGAGGATCGCGGCCGACCGGGAGCGCGAGCGGTCGCTGAGGGCCGAAGCCGAGACCCAGCTCATCGAAGTCAAGGCCAAGGGAGAGGCGAGCATGTTCGCCGCCCGTCAAGCCGAGGTCGAGGTGCGTCGCGCACGCTCGCTGATCGACGCGGTTCCGGACGGTCTCGTCACGATCGATCAGGCCGGTATGGTTCTTTCCTGCAACGATTGGGCCGCCAAGCGCCTGGGCGGCCAGCCAGCGGAGATTGCCGGGCAGCCAATCTCCTCGTTTCTCCGTCCGGCCAGCAATCACCGGAAGCCCGGGGACACTCTTGAATGGCCGGAGCTCGGCACACACCGTGCGCTTTGCCTCAAGGCCGACGGGAGCGCCGATGGCGCGAACGAAATCGAAATTGTCGTGAGCATCGCCGATGGGCCGGACTCGGATTCGGTCGGACGGCACCGCGTCATTTTCCTGAGACAGGGCGTGGATGACGAGGTCCGGCACGAGCTCGAGCGGCTCAGCGACAGCATTGGCCATGCCCTCCGGCTGACGCCGGACCAGTGGCAAACCGTCGGCGAGCGGCTCGCCATGCTGCGCGACTATCTGGGAAATCTCGAGGCCGAGCGGCGCATGGTCTCGCAAGCACTCGATGCGGTGCCGCTGGCGGTAACGGTAGTCGATCGGAACGGCACCGTTCGATTCGCCAATCGGTTCGCCGAGCGCCTGCTCGAGCAGAAGGATGGCCTCCTCATCCTGCAGGGCCGGCTCACTGCGGCGCGCAGCAAGGAGAACAACCAGCTCCGCGAGCGCATTCTCGAGGTGGCTGGCAGCGCCCGGAATGCGGCCCTTCCGCCGTGGGCAGCCATGCGGATCGAGCGCGAGAACGGCACCGCCTGGTTCATCAGCATGGCGCCATTGGGGCAAATCTCGCAGGGGGCGACCGACGACATGGCGATCGTCATGATCAGCGATCCCAACATGCCGCTGAAGCCCTCGACCAGCATGCTGCGCCAGTTGCATGGCCTCACCTATGCCGAGGCCGACATTCTCGGCCGGCTCACGGTCGGCATGCGCCTCGGCGACATCGCGGAGGAGCTCGGTATCAGCGTCGAGACGGTCCGCACGCACTTGAAGGCAATCTTCACCAAGACCGGAACATCCCGGCAGGCGGATCTGGTTCGGCACGCTGTCCTCTCGGGCGTCATGCCGCAGGGCGCCTATATGGAGGGTCAACCTGATGGCATCCGGCCGGCGGTCGCCGCGCCATCACAGGCGTCGCGTCGGACCATGACCGTTCGGGTGAAAGCTCCGCCGCGCCTCAGCAAGAAGGACGTCACGCACTGAGAAGAAGCCGACGACCGGCACATCACGATCTGTATCGGGGGAGATCAACATGACGATGTCCGCGTTCCAGCTGCTGACGACCACTCTTGCTCTGGCCATGATGGCGCTGCCTGTGGCGTCGCCGGCCGTCGCGGCGGAGGAGATTGTCATCTATGCGAGCCCGGACGGAATGCCGGGCTACGACGGCACGGAGGTGCAGGATCCGCAACGGCGTACGCTCGAGAAGGCGCTCAGCGAAGCAGCCAGGTTTCCGAACAATCCGGTCACTGTCCAGTTGCTGACGAAGGAACCGCTCCAGCCGACGACCTATCGCGCCGACCCTAAGAAGATCTGTCACTTCGCGATCTCCAACGCTACGCGCTCGCAGGACAATCGGCTCCGGATCCGCGGCGTGCGGGTTCCCGGCGACGAGGCCGACACTTATCGCTGGCTGACGCAGATTGCCGGCACCAGCGTGAATGACATCATCAACCACAAGGGACTCTGCAAGGCAAAATCGCAACTGCTCGCGAGCGACGTCGCGACACCATCGGAAGGCGACGTCGTTCACGCTGACGACCTCCTGAAGGCGATGGCGCTGATAGAGGCTTCGGTTTTCCGCGGCCAGCTGCCCGGGGAATCGGATGCGGTGCCGACGGAAGCTCCGCTCAAGGGGCCGGCCGAGGCGCCGGAAGGACAGTCCAAGGAAGCTCCCGGCAAGGCGCCGATGGCCGAGATCGCCGCGGCCGAGGACCAGTCATCGCTGACACGCTGCTTCCATGTGACGAAGAGCAGCTGGATCGAGTTCGAGAATCTCCATTTCAAGGACTGCTGGCTGCCGGCGATCTATACCGCAGACAGCAAGAACATCGCCCTCAAGGGGTCCTTCATCGAAGGCTCGTCTTACGCGGTCTTCGCGTATGTCACGCCGACGTGGAACAAGAAGGACCGGCGGTGGGTCACCGATCCGAATGGCTCCTCGGGCTTCGTCATCAAGGACAATATCTGGTTCCAGGACACGTCCGGCTTCGGCCCCGGCAGAAAGCCGGAATGCCGGGAGCTCAATGTCAAGGAAAGCTGCCCGGGCGCCATGTGGTCGAGCATCCCCTGGGGCGTCACGCACGACACCCTCAATGAGCACATGAACGGGGCCTTGTTCGGCGCCATCAACATCGCGGGGGACGTGACCATCCAAGGCAACGTCATCCGCTATGCCTACAACGGAATTCGCATGATCACGGACGATGTCTGCGAGCCGGGTTCGAACTGCTTCTCGAATGCAAACAAGAACGTGACCGTGTCTGCAAACACGTTTGCCTACATAAGGGACAATCCGGTCGAGCCGGAAGGCCGCGCGCAGAACTGGCGGATCCACGGCAACGACATCCACAACGCCCATGGATGGTTCTCGCTCGACAATGTGCGCGACGGGCCGATCTATATCTGGGGCAACATCGGATGGTGGAACGAAAGACCAGCCGAGTGGTGTGATGACAATGACCCGATCACGGGCGAGCCCAAGTGGCTCGAGCGCAAGAAAGTCAATTTCGAGCGCGGCGGATGGAGATGGCTCGACAAAGATGACAAGACGGAATCCCTGGAATGCAAGGCTTCGCGCCGCGGCACCGTCATCAAGATCGGAGATGCCGAGGAACAGAAGGAGAAGCAGATCTATGTCTTTCACAACAGCTGGAGGTTGCGCGCGCCCCTGATCAGCGACGGCAAGACTGGGACGATCCATCATTGGAACAATGCCATCCAGTTCACTGGATGCGATCCGGACAGCACCGCTCAGTGCCCCGCGGCGCTGGACCCCCACTGCGACGAGGGCACATCTGACTATCTGACGCCCGGCGACCGCTCCGTCGCCTTTGCCTGCGTCGACAAGGCGCAGGTCGGCGATACCGCCTCTTATGACTTCCACAACGACATCAGCAGCCAAGGGTTTCCGCCGGATCTCTCCAAAGAGCCGCCTCTGCCGCCGGGCAAGGACGGGTTCAACCTCAACTTCGGGGATCCAAAGCGTGGCGACTTCACGATCAAAGACGGCAGCGATGCGATCGGCGCCGGCTGCCGGGTCGTCGCGCAGGATGATGGCGTGCTCACATGCGATCCGGTGGCGGGCGGCGAGCCTCGGGTCGACGTGGGAGCCTTCTCGGCCAACGGCCGGAGATACGACGGGCCGGCAATGCTGGAGTGATCATGCCGCCTCGTTCTGGGCGGATCCGCGAAGCGCGGCGAAGATCGCGTGCGCCTGGCTGGCTGGGACGCTTCGGCATCACCGTGCTGGTCGGCTACATGCCTTGATGGTTGACCGCAGGCAGAGCTTCACTCGACTATCTTTCAGTTGAAAATCACATGGCGGAGAGCCGATCTCGGCAGAATCAAGTAGGTAAGCCCTTAACGAAGCTCACACGCTGCCTTTCTTCTCGATCACCAACACGCGCGCCGGTCCATGCGGATGTGCGACATGCTCGTCGCCCGGCGCGACGTGGCAGATGTCGCCGGCCTGCATCGCCTGGCGATGCTCGCGGCCGTTCCGGCGGTAGTGCATGGTGGCGGCGCCCTCCAGCACCACGAACACCTCGGCGCCGTCATTGACGTGCCAGACGTAGGGCCGGTCGGTCCAATGCAGGCGAACCGTCGTGCCTTCGATCTCGGCGATCGGCAGGGCGTCCCAGGCCTTGGCGGCGACAAAGTCGCGTGGTGTTACAAACTTCATGGGCTGCGGGTCTAGCAGCCAGGGCGATCGGACTGTATCGTCACTGTGTCGCGCCCCGACCGGCATTGTGAGGCGTCCATGGCCCGCAAACTCGACCAGACCGATCAGCAGATTCTGACGCTGCTGGCGGAGAATGCGCGCCAGAGCGTGAAGGAGCTGGCGCGGCGCATCGGCCTGTCGCGCTCCGCCGCGCAGGAGCGGCTGGCGCGGCTGGAGCGCGACGGCGTGCTGGCCGGCTACACCATCCGCCGCAACGACGCGGCGGAGAACCGGGTCGCCGCCTACTTCATCATCAAGACCAGGCAGGCGGTATGCGACGACCTCGCCCCGCATCTGCGCAAGATCCCGGAGGTGGTGGTGTTCGATTCGGTCGCCGGCGAGACCGACGGCCTGGTGGAGGTGGTGGCCGACAGCATGACGCGCCTGCAGGCGGTGCGCAGCGAGATCGCCGCGCTCGAGGACGTGGAGGAGATCGAGACCTCGGTCATCCTGAAGCGGCACTTCAATCGGCGGTGAGAGACGACATGGCGAAATATCACCTGATCGCGTCCAAGAGCTGCGGTTCCATGATCGTGGAGGCGGCGCTCGCCCTGGCTAGGCTGCCGCACGAGGTCGAAATGATCCCCTATGTCGAGCCAGGCCGGCAGCGCGACCGGCTGCTCGCGCTCAACCCGCTGGGGCAGGTGCCGACGCTGCTGCTGCCGGACGGGCGCGTGATGACGGAGAGCGCGGCGATCGTCCTGCATATCGCGGACATGGCGCCCGAGGCCGGGCTGATCCCGGCCGCGAAGCACCCGGCGCGGCCGATGTTCCAGCGCTGGCTCGCGTTCATCGTGGCGGCGATCTACCCCACCTTCACCTATGGCGACGACCCCAAGCGCTGGGCCGGCGATGAAGCCGCCGGCAAGCATCTGCGCAAGGCGACCGACGAGCACCGCAAGACGCTGTGGCGCCATTTCGCGAGCCAGAATCCGTGCCGGCCCTGGGTCTTGGGCGACACCTTCTCCGCGCTCGACCTCTACGTCGCGGTGATGAATATGTGGCGGCCGGGACCGGCCTGGTTCAAGCAGGAGTGCCCCGCGCTGGCGGATATCGCCGAGCGGGTGTCAAAGCTCGATGCGCTCGGCGTGGTGTGGGCGCGCAACGTGGACTGATGCATAGGAAGACCCATGGAAAAGCGCCAACTCGGCAAATCCGATCTCACCGTTGGGCCGCTGTGCCTGGGCGGCAACGTGTTCGGATGGACGGCGGACGAAGAGATGAGCTTCCGCCTGCTCGACGGTTTCGTCGATGCCGGCTTCAACTTCATCGACACGGCCGACGTCTACTCCAAATGGGCGCCGGGCCATCACGGCGGCGAGTCGGAGACCATCATCGGCGACTGGCTGAAGCGGCGCGGCAAGCGCGACGATGTCGTGATCGCGACCAAGGTCGGGTCCGAGATGGGGCCGCGCAAGAAAGGGCTGTCGAAGGCCTATATCGCGCGGGCGGCGGAGGAGTCGCTGCGCCGGCTCGGCACCGACTACATCGATCTCTATCAGTCGCATCGCGACGATCCGGATACGCCGATCGAGGAAACGCTGGAAGCCTACGGCGCCCTCATCGAGGCCGGCAAGGTGCGGGCGATCGGCGCGTCCAACTTCACGCCTGAGCGGCTCGCCGCATCGCTCGAGGCAAGCGCCAGGCACGGCCTGCCGCGCTACGAGACGCTGCAGCCGGAATACAACCTGATGGTGCGCGACTTCGAGCAGGAGCTGGCGCCGCTGTGCACGCGGCATGACGTCGGGGTCATCCCGTATTACGGCCTCGCCTCAGGCTTCCTCACCGGCAAGTACCGCAGCAAGGCGGACCTGAAGCAGAGCCCGCGCGGCGAGGATGTCGAGGCCTATCTCAACGCGCGCGGATTCGCCGTGCTGGATGCGCTCGACACCATTGCCGAACGCCGCGCCGCCACGCCGGCGCAGGTTGCGCTCGCCTGGCTGATGACCAAGGTGGCGGCGCCGATCGCCAGCGCAACCAGCCCCAAGCAGCTCGGAGACCTCATTGCCTCGGCGCGGCTGAAGCTCGATTCGTCGGATCTCGCGCGGCTGGAAGCCGCGAGCGGCTGATGGCCGCGCGGAAGCCGCTGTCATCGCTTTATTCGCTTTGGACGCGATCCTGGCGGCGGCCAATCGGCGGATTGGTCGATGCAGTATTCCTGTACCCCAACCGTTGGTCGTCAGATCAATAGGCGCGGCGGATTTCTCATGATAGCGTTTTCATCGGGGGAGGAGATGAGGGCGCCATAACAACAAGGACAATGGGAGGAGCAAATGAGGAGTTTGTTGCTTTCATCGATTGCCGCCGGCGCGGTGGCCTTCGCTGGACTTGCCTATGCGCAGTCGGCCGAGACGGTGCCGACCGAGAACCTGCAGAAACTGACCGGCATGCAGTCGACCGGAACGCCGATGGAAGCGTTCCAGCCGGTGCCGCAGAACGACGACTACGCCGCGCAGCTGCGCAAGAACCTGGAGCAGGTGAAGCTGCCGCCGGGATTCAAGATCAACCTCTATGCCGTGGTGCCGGATGCGCGCCACATCGCGGTCGGGCCGCAGGGCGTCGTCACCTTCGTCGGCACCCGCAAGGACGCGGTGTGGGCGATCACCGACCGCAACAAGGACGGCACCGCCGACGAGGTGAAGCGCTTCGCCCCGTCGCTCGCCTTCGACATCCCGAACGGGCCGTGCTTTTCCAAGGACGGCTTCCTCTATATCGCCGAGCGCAACCGCATCCTGGTGTTCCCGGCCGCCGAGTTCTTCTATGAGAGCCCGGACATCGCGGTCGGCGAGGTGGTGAAGCAAGGCGAGCTGATTCCCAAGGAGGAGGAGAGCTTCAATCACACCGCGCGGGTGTGCCGGATCGGCCCGGACAAGAAGCTCTACGTGCAGCTCGGGCAGCCGTACAACGTGCAGCCCAAGGAGAAGCTGGAGCTGTACGAGAAGGCCGGCATCGGCGGCATCATCCGCATGAACCAGAACGGCAGCGAGAAGGAGGTCTACTCGATCGGCCACCGCAATCCGGTCGGCATGGACTTCCATCCGGTGACCGGCGAGCTGTGGAGCAACGACAACCAGGTCGACGGCCTCGGCGACGACACGCCGCCGGGCGAGCTCAACC
>DATFDU010000403.1:0-9209 GCA_035251915.1 Dongiaceae bacterium
GCCATATAGACCGGGCCGGATTGGCCATCGGCCGCGGCGGGGTCGCCTTCGTTCTGGTTGTTGCTCTTGCCCTTGTTCTCGTTCGACGGCTGCACGGCGTCGCGGGTGACGCTCAGCACCTTGCCTTCGATCAGGCCGTAGAGCGTGAAGTTGAAGGCTTCGACCTTCACCCGCACGGTCTGGCCTTCGCTGATGAAGCCGACATCACGGTTCTGCACCGCCGCCTCGACCACCAGGCTGTCGTCATGCGGCACGATCGCGAGCAGCGATTCCGCCGGCGTGACCACGCCGCCGATGGTGTGGATGGCGAGCTGCTGCACCGTGCCGGCGATCGGCGCGAGCAGGACGTTCTGGCTGACGCGCTGCTGGGACTTGGCGAGCTCGGCATTGAGCTCGCTGGCCTGCGCGCGCACCTTGTCCAGCTCCGACAGGATCGCCATCTGGTACTGCGTCGCCTCGGCCGCGCGCTGCTCGCGCAGGGCGCGCTGCGCCGCTTCGGCCGCTTCCCTGCGGTGGGCCAGCACGCCGATCTCGTGCTTCTGCTCGATCAGCTGCTGGTTGATCTGGTACCAGTCGAGCTTGCTGCCGATCTTCTGGTCACGCATGGTGCGCAGCAGCTGTTCCTGGTCGGCCAGCATCGGCAGCGAGGCCTGCAGCTTCGTTGCGTTGGCGGCGGCTTCGGCGGCCTCGGCGCGCTTGGCCTCGATCTGCTGGTCGAGATCGGCGAGCTTGGCATTCTCGTTCGCGGCCTGGGCGCGCATCGCGGCCTGGGTCAGCGCCAGATCCTCTGGCTTCGCATCCTTGGGCGGGTCGACCAGGTTTGGCTTCTTGCCCTCACCCGGCGTGCCGGGAAGAGTCGCGGCGAGGCCGCGGAGGCGCGCCAGGTTGAGGTTGGCCTGCAGCAGGTCGCGCATGAAGCGGTCGCGGTCCGCCGACACCTGGTTGGAATTAAGCTCGATCAGGACGTCGCCCGCCTTCACCTGATCGCCGTCGGAGACGTGGATTGCGGTGACGATGCCGGTGTCGGCCGGCTGCACGACCTTGGTCTTGCCCGCCGGCACGATGCGGCCGCTGGCGGTCGCGACGATGTCGACCTTGCCGACGATCGACCACACGATGGCGATGATCGCAACCAGGATGATGGTGAGGCCGATGGCGCGGCCGACCGGCGATGGCGGCGTGTCGACGATCTCCAGCGCGGCCGGCAGGAACTCGCGCTCGTCGCGCGTGCGCTTCGGCAGGCGCAGCAGCTTGCCGACTGATTTCTCGACGGCGTTTTCCTGCTGGCGCGGCACGATGCCGGACGGGATCTGCAGCGCCGTGCCTTGCGCGGGTGCTGGGGCCGCTGCGGCGCGCAGCTTCTGGACCGGCGATTGCGGCGCGGGATCGGGCGTGCGCGCCGTGGCGAGCGGCGCTTCCGGCATCGCGGCTTGCGGTGCCGCCTGGGGCGCGGTTGGTTGGGGCGCGGGTACCTGGGGTGCTGACGTCGACGCGATTGGTGCGGCGGCCGCCTGCGGCGCTGGGTTTGAGGCCGCCGGGGTCGCGGCCGCCTGCAGGGCGGACGGCTCAGCGGCGCGCGGCTGCTCGGCGGGCGTCTCACGCGCGATTTCCTGCGCCGGCGCCGGCCGTTCGATCGGTTGCTGCGGCGCCGTGGGTCGTGGGGTGAGCGGCGCGTTTGCAGCGGGTGCCTGCGTTTCCAGCGGCTTTACGACGGGCGCGTACGAAGTCGCTTCCGACGCGGGCGTCGGCGCGCGCGGCGGAGCGGCCGGCTGGCTTTGCGGCGGGCTCGCGGGCGCGGCAGGCAGGAACCGGTCCAGCGGCTTGGCAGCGGCGGACATGGGCGCCGCGACTGGGGCAGGTGCCGGCGCGGGTTCAGCCGGCGCGGCTTGCTGCGGCTTCTCAGCGGGCGTTTCAACCGGCGTGAACTCGACGTCGACGGGCTCGCCGAGCGTCACTTCCGGCACGACCGCCTGCGCGCGCGGCGACTCGGGACGCGGGAGCGGCGTCGGCGCCTGCTTGCTCCGCAGCTTGTTGACGATCATTTCGGCGGGCGAGAGCGGCGCGGCCGCCGGCTTGGGAGCGGTCGGCTGCGGTGCGCTCGGAGGCATGCCCTGGGGTGCGCTCGCGACAGGAGCTGCCGGCGCGCTCGCCGGCTTGGCGGCTTCGGACGCCGGCTTGCGCAGCAGGCGGTTCAGCGGCGAGTCGCGGCTGTCGTTGGCTGGTGCATCGGGGGCGGCGTGCGCGGCATTGTCACGCTGCATCGATCACCTCGCCCGACTGCATGCGGTGCAGGAGCGCGTAGCGGCCGCCGCTGTGGATCAGTTCCTCGTGCTTGCCTTCCTCGACGATGCGGCCCTGCTCGATGGTGACGATGCGGTCGCAATGGCGCACGGTCGACAGGCGGTGCGCGATGATGAGGACGGTGCGCCCCTTGCAGATGTGCCGCATGTTGCGCTGGATCGCCTGCTCGGATTCGAGGTCGAGTGCGCTGGTCGCCTCGTCGAAGATCAGGATACGCGGGTTGGTCACCAGGGCGCGTGCGATCGCGATGCGCTGGCGCTGGCCGCCGGAGAGCGTGCCGCCGCGTTCGCCGATCAGGGTGTCGTAGCCTTCCGGCAGCTGCAGGATGAATTCGTGCGCGCCCGCGAGCTTGGCGGCCGCGACCACGTGGTCGAGCGGCATGCCGGGATCGGCGAGCGCGATGTTCTCGCGCACCGTGCGATTGAACAGCACGTTTTCCTGCAGCACCACGCCGATCTGGCGGCGCAGCCAGGAAGCGTCCACCATCGCGAGGTCGATGCCATCGACCAGCACGCGGCCGGATTCCGGCACGTAGAGGCGCTGCACCAGCTTGGCCAGCGTGGACTTGCCCGAGCCGGAGGAGCCGACGATGCCGACGACCTGGCCGGGAGGAATGTCAATCTCGACGCCGCGCAAGACCTCGGGTCCGTCGAGGCGGTAGCGGAACTTCACGTGATCGAAGCGGATGGCACCCTTCACCGTCGGCAACGCGCCGCGGCCGGGCGTCGCCGCCGGCTCCGCGGGCGTGTTGAGGATGTCGCCGAGGCGCTCGATCGACTGGCGGACCTGGTGGAAATCCTGCCAGACCTGGGCGAGACGCAGCACCGGTTGCGACACGCGGCTCGCCAGCATGTTGAAGGCGACCAGCTCGCCGACCGTAAGGTCGCCGGCGATCACCGCCTTGGCGCCGAAATAGAGGATGCCGGCGGTCGCCAGCTTGGAGACCAGCTGGATCGACTGGCTGGCGTAGTTGCCTAGGTTGGCGACGCGGAAGGACGAGCCGACATAGCCGGCCAGCTGCTCTTCCCAGCGGCGCTGCATCTGCGGCTCCACCGCCATGGACTTCAGGGTCTCGATGCCGGTCACGGCCTCGACCAGGAAGGCCTGGTTCTCCGCGCCGCGCTTGAACTTCTCCTCGACCCGCGCGCGGAACAGCGGCGTCAAGGCGATGCTGATGCCGGCGTAGAGCGGCAGTGACACCAGCACGATGACCGTCAGCCACCAGCTGTACCACGCCATCACCGCGATGAAGACCACGGTGAAGAAGAGGTCGATGACCAGGGTCAGGCTGGAGCCGGTGATGAACTGGCGGACGTTCTCGAGCTCGCGCACGCGGGCGACCGAATCGCCGACGCGGCGGGCGCCGAAATAGGCCAGCGGCAGCGCGACCAGGTGGCGGAACAGCCGCGCGCCGAGCTCGACATCGATGCGGTTGGTGGTGTGCGAGAACACGTAGGTGCGCAGCGCGCCGAGCACGGTCTCGAAGATCGAGACGGTGACGAGGCCGATCAGCAGCACGTCGAGCGTGGTCATGCCGCGATGCACCAGCACCTTGTCCACCACCACCTGGAAGAATAAGGGCGAGATCAGCGCGAATATCTGCAGGAAGAACGAGGCGAGCAGGACCTGGCTCAGCAGGTTGCGGTACTTGTAGATCGCGCGCATGAACCAGGAGATGCCGAACTGCCGGCCAAAATCCGTCAGAGTGGCGCGGCGCGTGACGAAGACGAGGGTGCCGTCCCAGATCGCCTCGAACGCGGCCTTGTCCATCACCTCGGCGGCGCCGCCGGTGCCGCGATGCACCAACACCTTGTCCTCGTTGCAGCGGCCGAGGATGAAAAAGCTGCCGTCGTTGCCGCCCGCGAGCGCCGGCAGCGGCGCGGCGGGCAGGCGGTCATACGAGCTGGTCGTCCGGCGCGCCTTCAGATCCTGCTGGCGCGCGAGGCGCACGATGTCGTCGGCGGTGATCGTGTCCGAGCCAGGCAGCTCCCGGCTGAGCGCGTCTGCGCCCATGGGCAGGCCATGAAAGCGGAGCAGAGTCGCAAGGCAACTCAGAGTCCGTTGGCGGACGTCGACCGCCGCGGTGAGCATCTGGCTTGTCATGTCGGCGTTGATTTCTTAACCAAACTTTTCGGCACTTCAGGACTATCGCCGCGATAGCTGACTAAACCCTTAATAATGACCAGCTTTTCCAATAATTCCCCCCACATCTGGGGATGCTGGCCGTCACCGCCCACCAAGGAGGGGATATGGACCGGTCCGGCCATATCCCCTTTTCCCCCTGTCAGGCGCTCTTCCAGTTGGCAGCGATCACCGTCTCAACCGCCTGCTGCTCGCTGCCGCTGAGGCTGGTGGGCGCGCCGGAGCTGGTCGTGAAATCCGCCATCGCCTGCACCAGCTGCTGCACGCGGGTGGCCTCCAGCACCTGCCCGTCGCTGAGCTGGAACTTGCCGAGGCGGTTGTCGGAGTCCGAATACCAACCCTTGACGCGCACGGCATCGGTGCCGCCGGTGCCCCGCACCGTCACCAGGAGGTCGCTGCCGTTCTGGGCAAACCACAGCCGATCCTCGGTAATGCCGGAGCCGAACAGCACGCGATCAACACCGGCGGAATCGCCGTTGTAGAGGGTGTCGTTCCTGCCGCCGAGAGCGAACCAGTAGGTGTCGCCGCCTTCGCCGCCGGTCAGCACATCGTTGCCGGTGCCGCCGGTCAGCCAATCGTTGCCGGCCCCGCCGGTGACGGTGTTGTTGAGGTTGTTCCCGGCGCCGCCGAAATTGCCGGTGCCGGTATAGCTCAGCTGCTCGACATGCGCACCGAGCGTGTACGACGACAGCGTGGTCTTCACGAGGTCGGTGCCCTCGGCACCCTCCTCCACCGGACGATCGCCGGTGTTGTTGACGGTGTAGGTGTCGTTGCCCCCGCCGCCGATCAGCATGTCGCCGCCGCTGCCGCCCGCCATCGTGTCGGCCGCCGAGGTGCCGTGGACAACCACGCCGTTCGGCAACCTGATGAGGCTGTTGTTGCCGAAGTGGATGTCATTGACGTTCGGCAACGCCATGCCGACCAGCCGCACTGCGTTGTTGCCGTTGGACAGGTCGAACACCTTGACGGTCGAACTGTCGGAATAGCGGAAGTTGCCGAGCGTGACATCGGCGCCGCTCGGCGCCTGGAAGTGCGACGGCTTGCCGATGCCGCCGAACCAGCGCGGGTTGGTGCTGACGCTGTCCGTCATGGTCACGAATTCGGCGCCCCATAGGCGGAAGTTCTTGGTGTTGTCGCTGGCCGACGCGCGCACCAGGGTCACGTTGTTGCCCTTGATGTCGTAGCCGGAATCGGTGTTGCCGGTGGCGACGGTATCCCGGAAGGTCAGGTTGTAGGTGCCGCGCTCCGCCACGAAGCCGTCGCCGTTCCAATAGTCGCCCGCGGCGCCGCGGCCGTGGTTGTTGCGCATGGTCACGTGGTCCATGACGACATCGTGCACCGTGCCGTCGAGCGCGACGCCGGCGATGACGAGGCCGCCATTCTGCCCCTGGCTGTCGCCGGTCACGTTGTGCAGCGTCACGTTGCGGCTGTTGTATTTGAGCCGGATCGCGTTCTGCGAATAGCCGGCGACCGTCACGTCCTCGACCTTGAGCCAGTTGACGCTGGCCGAGATCTCGGAGCCGGAGGCGTTGTTTTCGATGAAGCGGCCGACATTGGTGGCCGCGACGCGCTTGATGGTGAGATCCTCGAGGTCGGCGCCGATGCGGAACACGCCGTTGCCGATGTTGTTCGTCGCCAGGTCGGCGAACTTCAGGTGATCCGCGCCGTCCACCAGGCGGAACAGCTCGACGCCTTCGGCGAGGCCCGGCTTCCAGCCGGTCGCACGCGTGCCGACGATGGTTGCCGCCATGGCCTCACCGTCGCTGGTCGCGCCGCGGATGGTGACCGGTTCGCCCACCGCGCCGCCGGCCGCGATGGTGATCTGCTTCGTCACCTTGTAGGCGCCCTGGTCGGCGAGCAGGCGCACCTCGTCGCCCGCGCCGGCGGCCGCGATGAACCTTGGGAGATCATAAATGGTCCCGGCGTTGGCGGCGGAAGAGCCGCTGCGGGAACCGGAACCGGTCGGAGTAATGTAGAAGACCTTCATGGCATGCCTTTCATATGACTTGAAGACAAATCGAACCATTCACGCGGTCGGCATTCAGCCGGCGCGCGCGTTGAAATCCCCAAGTCTCAAAAAGCGATTGCGCGTCGTGAACCGATGCCAGATCGGCTCAAGGCGCATTCATGTGACCTTGTTTCGGTCTTTCCCCCACGCAGGCGAAGATGCCACCCAGACACTTCGCTGCGAGCACGTCATTCTTATTACAAGAAGCGATGGGCCGTCGACTCTGTCAATCGATAGAGGTCATGTGGCCGAGTGCCAATTTGCCGCAATCACAGATTCCACAGATTGTTGTTGCGCCAATGTCAGCGTGCTCAAGCTCGACGGCGGCGCAGTGAAGGCGGACATCGCGTCGACCAGCTGCTGCACGTGCGTCGCCGCGAGGGTCGCGCCGTCGCCCAGCTCGAAGCGATCGAGCCGGTTGCTGGTGCTGGAGTACCAGCCCTGCAGGGTGATGCGATCGGTGCCGCCGAGGATGTTGACCACCAGATCGTTGCCGCTGCGCGCGAACCACAGCTGATCGGCCGCGATGCCGGCGCCGAACAGCACGCTGTCGGCCGCGAGATCGGTGTCGGCGTTCGAGATGCGGTCGCTGCCGCTGCCTGGTCCGATGACATAGGTATCCGCTCCTTGTCCGCCGGTCAGCAGGTCGTTGCCGGCGCCGCCATCGAGCGTGTCGTTGCCGCTGCCGCCGCTCAAGATATTGGCCGCGCCATTGCCGACCATGATGTTGTGTCCGCCGTTGCCGGTGCCCTTGATCGCGCCAGTGCCAGTGAGGACCATGTTCTCGACATAGCCACCGAGGGCATAGCTAACCGAACTCTGCACCGTATCGATGCCTTCGTTCGCCTTCTCGGTGACGACATCGCCCCAGCTGTTCACGATATAGGTGTCGTCGCCGCTGCAGCCGACCATCCGATCGTTGTCACCACCGCCGTCCAGCAGGTCGCTGCCGGTCCAGCCGTAGAGATAGTCGCGGTTGCCCTCGCCCAGCAGCCAATCGTCGCCGGCATCGCCGGACAGCCGGTCGTTGGAGGCGCCGCCGAAGATTTTGTCCGTGCCGTCGCCGCCATAGACCAGGTCGACGCCGCCTTCGCCATGGACAGTGTCGTTGCCGGCACCGCCGTAGATGGTGTCATTGCCGCCGCCGCTGCGCAGCGTGTCGTGGCCGGTCCCGGCGGTGATGACGTTGTTGGCCGTGTTGCCGATGCCGGCGAAGTCGCCGGTGCCGACATAGGTCAGCGTCTCGACGTTGCCGGCCAGCGCGTAGCTGGCGATGCTGGCCTTCACGTGATCGCTGCCTTGGGCCGCCAACTCGACGACGACGTCTCCGGCGTTGTTCACGGTATAGCTATCGTTGCCGGCGCCGCCCGTCAGGCGATCACCGCCGGCGCCGCCGGCCAGCACGTCGTTGCCTACGGTGCCGGTCTCCACGACATTCGTCACGCCGATGGTCACGGTCTGGGTCGCGCTGAGGCCGTCCTGGTCGACGACCTGGACCGTCACCGCGTGCGCAGACTGGGCTTCGAAGTCGAGCGCCGCTCCAGCTTTGACTCGGATCTGGTTGCCGACAATCTCGAACAGGTTGGTGGCGGCGCCGGCCAGGACGAAGCTATGCGTGTCGCCGGAATCCGGATCGAGCGCGCCGAGCGTGCCGGCCACGGTGCCCGCGTCCGCATTCTCCTCGACCGTGCCGCCGGTCAGCGTCACGCCGGTCGGCGCCGCGTTGGAGGGCAGAAGATCGAGGACCGAGCCGTTGTCGAGCAGGATCAGCGCCTGGTAGAGCAGCGGAATGACGGTGTCGGCGAGATGCACCGTCGCACCGCCCTTGGTCATGTCGAACAGGGTGCTCGGCAGCAGGGCATCGGAGAAGGTCAGGTTCTCGATGACGGCTTCGGCGTCCTGCCCCAGCCAGATGTGCGCCGTGTCGCTGCTGCCGCCGTATTTGGTCGGGTCGAGGCTGCTGCCGCCTTCCATCGTGATGGAGCTCGACCAGAAGCGGTAGTTGCGGTTGTTGCCGTCAGCGACCGTATTCACCAGGGTCGTGTTGCTGGACTTGAGGTCGTAGCCGGCGTCGCTGTTGCCGGATGCGACCGTGTTCTCGAACCGGATGTTGTCGTTTCCGCGCTCGGTCGAGAAGCCGTCGCCATTCCAGTAATCGCTGGCTGAGCCCTGGCCGAAATTGTTCTTCATCGTGGTGTCGGAGATGACGACATCGTGCGCGGTGCCGGCAAGGGCGATGCCGCTGACATAGAGCCCGCCGAAGGTGCGCCCGCTGTCGCCGACCACGTTGTCGACCAACACGTTGTGGGTGTCGTACTGCAGGCGGATCACGCCGCGCGAGTAATCGGTGACGCTGACGTCCTGGACCGTCAGGCCATTGATGGTCGCGGATGTCGCGGCTCCCGAGACATAGTTCTCGATGAAACGGCTGACGTTGCTGGCGTCGACGTCGCGGATAGTGAGGTTCGAGATGTCCGCGCCGGCGCGGAATACGCCGTTGCCGAAGTTCCTGGCGGTGAGATCCTCGAACACCAGGTTGTTGGCGCCGGAGAGCAGGCGGAACAGCTCGTTGCCCTCGCCCATGCCGTAGGTCCAGCTGGACGAGCGCGACCCGACGATCTCCGCCGCCATCGAATTGCCGCTGCCGTCGATGCCGCGGATGGTGACGGGCGCGCCTTCGGTACCGCCCTTGCTGATCGAGAGCTGCGTGTTCTGCTGATAGGCGCCCTGGTCCGCCAGCAGCAGCACCTCGCCGCCC
>DATFDU010000404.1:0-9566 GCA_035251915.1 Dongiaceae bacterium
CAGGAGACGTCGATGCCGGATTTCACATACGGGTGGCCGCGCAACGCCTGGTCCATGCGCCGGTTGAGCACGCCGAGATCGCGCGGGTCGAGCCCCAGCAGCTTCGGCCCGATCTCCTTGAGCCCCGTACGCACGCCGGCAGCATAGGCCGGCAGGTAGGCGGGCCCGAGCGGGCAGACCTCGCCGTAGCCGGTGATGCCGGCATCGGTCTCCACCGCAACCACGGTCGAATCGAACACCGTGACGACATTGCCGCCCGACCATTTGTAGCTGCCTTCGTGCAGCGGCAGGTCGACCTGGTAAGCGCGGATGGACGTGATTTTCATTTGTGCACGGCGTCGGGTTCGGGAAGGATGGTCGGAGAGTGCTGCCTTCGGCGGACTGCTGTCAATTGAACGCTGCCGGGCTTTTGAGGATCATTTTATGCGCTGGTTCGTGACCCTGTGCCTGCTCTCCGTCGCTGCGCTGCCGTTCGGCGGCGCTGCGCTCGCCGATGACCAGCAGCTCGAGCAGCTGTTCGTCGACACCTGCCTGGTGAACGAGGCCGGCTGGATCGGCAAGGACCAGAAGTCGGTTGCCGCCAACTGCGCCTGCAAGGCGAAGACGGAGGTGAAGCTGGCCGATCCCGCCTTCAAGGCGGCGGTCGCCAAGAAGCAGCCGTACGATAAGTTCCCCTTCGGCGATCCGGTCGACTATCAGAAGCAGGTCCTGACCGATTGCCCCGCTCTGCGGCCGCTGATGATCCACGCGATGTGCAGCGACCCGGCCGCTCCGCCGGACGCCTGCACCGCCGTCAAGGACATGGTCAGCAAGCTGAAATAGTCGTGGCTTTTCAGTCAGATATCCGCCATCAGCAGGTACCAACACTTCGTTAAGACTTGCCCGGTAGAGTGCGGACCATATTTGACCAGGGACTAGACAATATGGACGTCTCCTCGCTTGGCACTGCCGCGCAATCGGCGATCGAGGGCCTGAAAAGGGCCGAGGCAAAGACGCTCGAGGCTGCGCAGAACATCGCCTCGGGCTCGCTCAATCCCGAGGATGTGGTCTCCCTGTCGCTGGCGGCCCTGGATTTCAAGGCCAACGTCGCGGTCCTCAAGAGCGCCGACGAGCAGACCAAGTCGCTGCTCGACATCATGGCCTAGCAGACGGATCGCCCGCACATGGACATCGCAGCGCTCGGCGCCGCCGCCGCCCAGGTTTCTGGCGCTCAACGCAACCAGCAGGCCGCGCTCTCCGGCATCAAGTCCGCGCAGGTCCAGGCGCAGTCGCTGATCTCGATGCTGACCCAGGCGACCGCCCAGGGCGCGCAGACCCAGGTCGCGGCGCAGCCGGTGAACGGCGCGGGCGGTGCGGCCAACGGCGCCAGCGCAGACAAACGCCTGCCGCGCGGCTCGATCGTCAATATTCTGGCCTAGATTCCGGCCCTAGATCCTGGCCTGACCCGGCTCCCGACTCGTTTTCCAGTGCCATCGATGCGATCCCTCCACTAGGATCGCCCCGGACGCTGCTGTGACTTGATTGCGGATCTGGGGGATTCGTGGCGACACCGGACATCCTGCAGGCGGCTTTGACCGCCCTCTCCGAAGGACGCCTGGACGAGGCGCGCCAGGGATTCGAGCGCGTGCTCGCCGCCGAGCCCGACCATCCCGCGGCGCTGCATTGGGTGGCGGTCATCGCCTACCAGCAGGGCGCGGCGCCGGACGCCATCCTCGGCCAGATCGACCGCGCCATCGCGCTCGACGGCGAGCAGGCGCTGTTCCACAACTCGCGCGGCGCGCTGCTCTATGCCCTGGGCCGCGACCTCGATGCGGCGGAAAGCTTCCATCGCGCGGTCCAGCTCAACGACCAGGACGGGCCGGTGTGGAACAACCTCGGCAACGCGCTGCTGCGCCTCAACCGGGTCGAGGAGGCGGAGAACTGCTATCGCCAGGCGCTGGCGGTGGCGCCCGGCCTCATCAGCGCGATCAACAATCTCGGCGTTGCGCTGAAGCGGCGCGGCCGGCTGGACAAGGCGCTGATCTGCTTCCGCGAAGCCATCCTGCACATGCCCGATTTCCAGGACGCGCATCTCAACCTGGGAGAACTCTACTACCACCTCGATATGGTTCCGGAGGCGGAAGCGGAATTCCGCCGCTGCATCGAGCTCAATCCGGAATTCCGTCAGGCGCACGCCTCGCTGGCGCAGTGCCTGCACGATCGGGGCAAGCGCGACGAGGCGATGGAGCTGCTGCGCAGCGCGCACGAGAAATTCCCGGACGACGAAGACATCGACTTCATGCTGCGCCTGCAATTCTCCTCGATCGCGCCCGCCTGGCACATCCCGATGGTCAATGACGAGGAGCGCAACCAGGCCTACGACCTGGCGCTGCGCCGCGCGGTCAAGCCCGGCGACACGGTGCTGGAGATCGGCACCGGCTCCGGCCTGGTCGCGATGATGGCGGCGCGCGCCGGCGCCGGAAAGGTCGTGACCTGCGAGGTGCTGCCGCTGATGGCCGACATCGCGCGCGAGGTGGTGGCCAAGAACGGCCTCGCCGAGCGCATCACCGTGTTGACCAAGAAATCGACCCAGCTCCAGGTCGGCACGGACCTGCCGGAGCGCGCCGACGTGTTCGTGTCGGAGCTGATCAACATCGGCATGCTATCGCCCAACATGATCCCGGTGCTGCAGCATGCGCGCGAGGCGCTGCTGAAGCCGGATGCCAGGATCATTCCGGCGGCGGCCGTGGTCTATGGCGCACTGATCGAGGCGCCGCAGCTGGCGCGCATCAATCCGGTGCGGCAGGTTTCCGGCTTCGATCTGAGCCCGCTCGACAAGCTGCGCTCGCCCGGCTATGCGCAGATCGACCTCGCCGCCGACCTGGTGCGCCAGGTTTCGCAGCCGTTCAAGGCGATGGAGTTCGATTTCCGCGTCAACATGCCGGAGCGCGACGCCCGCATCCTGCAGGTGACGGCGACCAGCGCGGGCACCGCCCACGGCATCGCCTTTTGGTTCGACCTCGTGATGGACGAAGAGATCGTCTACTCCTCGGCCAGCACCACGCGCACCAACCACTGGAAACAGGCGGCGGAATTCTTCCCGCAGCCGATCGCGGTGCAGCCGGGCGACCGCTTCATGGTGATCGCGGGCTACGATAACACCCGCATCTTTTTCAAGAGTGCGGCGCTGTGACCAGGCGCGTACTAGGCCTGCTGCACACCGCCGATTCGCACCGCGCGCGGTTCGACCGGCTGCTGGCGGAGCTGGCGCCGGAGAATGTCGGCTGGGTGCATTGCGTGCGCGAAGTCCTGCTGCGCCAGGCGCTCGACACCTTTCCGGTCAACACCATTGCCGCCGGGATCGAAGCCGCGCTCGCCACCCTGCAGAGCCAGGGCGCGACCCAGGTGCTGTGCACCTGCTCCAGCGTCGGCGGCATGGCGGAGCAGGTCGGGCGCCAGGTGAGATTGCCGACCCTGCGCGTCGACCGGCCGATGGCGGAGGCGGCGGTGGCCGCCGGACGGCACCTGCTGGTGGCGGCGTGCCTCTCCTCGACGCTCGGCCCGACCACGCAGCTGCTGAACGAAGTGGCCTATGCACAGAACCGGCGGGTCGAGATCGAGACCCTGCTGATGGAGAATGCCTGGCCGTTGTTCCAGGCCGGGGACGAAGCCGGGTTCGCGCGCCATATCGCCGGCATCATCCTGCACACGCGGCCGCGCCCGGACGCGATCGTGCTGGCGCAGGCCTCGATGGCAGGGGCCGCCGATCTGCTCAGGCAGTCGCCGGTGCCGGTGTTCGCCTCGCCGCGGCTTGGCGTCGCATCGTCGCTCGCCCGGTTGACCGCGCCGGTCGGCGGGGCCGACATGGCGCCAGCACGGATGCAACAGGGACGGATGGCATGAAGGGCAAGGTGGGCTGGGTCGACGGCGGACGGTTCCTGGCGGAAAGCGGCACCGGCCATTCGCTGCCGATGCACGCCAGGATCCTGGGCGACGAGGTGACGACCGCGCCTTCGCCGATGGAATATATGCTGCTCGGCACCGGCGGCTGCAGCTGCGTCGACGTCGTGCACATCCTCAGCAAGGGCCGCGCCGACGTGCGCGACTGCGTGGTGGAGCTCGACGCCGACCGGGCGGAGACCGAGCCGAAGGTCTTCACCCGCATCCACATGCATTTCGTGGTGACGGGGAAGGGCCTGAAGCCCAACGCGGTCGCGCGCGCGATCGAGCTGTCGGCGGAGAAATACTGCTCCGCCTCGATCATGCTGGCGAAGACGGCGACGATCACCCACGATTTCGAGATCAAGGAGGAGGAGTGAGCGCTTCGTCGCTGCGCCCATCCACGCTTCTCTGATCGCTCTCCCGAATGGCTCGGTCGGGACGGCGGTGCGCCGCCGCTACTGCTGCAGCCAATCCACGTCTTCTGGATCAGGCGGAACGACCGGCTTCGGCTCGAATTTGTTGGCGCGCTTCTGTGCGGCTTCGATCTGGGCCGGCGTGAGCGAGGCGGCGACGCCTTCGCGGCGGTCCATCATGTCGGTACGCTCGGCGCTGTCGGGCAGCTGGGCGGCGGCGATGTTGTACCAGTAGTAGGCCTTGCTGGGATCAGCCGGCACGCCGAGGCCCTGCACATACATCTGCGCGGTCGGGGCGAAGGCGGCGAAGTAGCCCTGCTGGGCCGAAGCCTCGAACATGGCGTGGGCCTTGGCGTAGTCCTTGGGGATGCCCTGGCCGAAGAAATAAATGTTGCCCATCAGCCATTGCGCCACCGGATGGCCGAGCTCCGCCAAGCGCGCGAACACCGGCACGGCCTGCGGGAATTTGCCGTCGCGATAGGCCAGCCAAGCGAGGTCGGTGCCCTTCTCGAGCGGCGCCCAGGAGCGCGCCTCGCCATCCACGATCACGACCAGGGACTGCAGTGGCTGCGGCGCCTCGTCGGCCATGGCAGGATTGGGGATCTCGAACGTCTTGTCGCTACTGGCGGGAGCCTCGGTGGCAGCGACGGTTTCCTGCCCTGTGGCGGGCAAGCCGAGGGTGCAGCAAAACGCAGCGAGCAGGAGCGGGCGCAACATGGGCCAGAGGCTAGGAGAACTTGGTTAATGAAACCTTCACCCTAGCGCCGGCGGGGTCTTGCATCGCGGCCAAGGCGGGCCATATGGAAATCCCATGGCCCAGGATTTGACCCCCGCCGAGGCGGACAAGATGAACCGGGACCGGACCACAGTGGAACGCGATTTCTGGCAGAAGCTGAAGGCGACTGCCCGCAAGATCCCGTTCATCGATGACCTGGTCTCGGTCTACTACTGCGCGCTCGATCCTGCGACGCCACGGCAGACGAAATACATTCTGTACGGCGCACTGGCCTACTTCATCCTGCCGTTCGATCTCATGGCGGATTTCATGCCGCTGCTCGGCTTCGCCGACGACGCTGCGGTGATCTACGCTGCGATCCGCGCCGTCGCGCCGCAGATCAAGCCGGAGCACCGGGTCCGCGCCAAGGAGGCGCTGGACCGGATGCTGCAGAGCTCGATCAGCTAGTCAGCCGCGAAGCAATAGAAGTATCCCGCCCCGCCGGACTTCGGCAGGTCCGTCGCGCTGCAGCCGCGCGAGGGATGCGAGGCGTTCCACGATTTCGACGGCGCATCGTCTTTCAATCCGATGCGGTCGTGATGGCCGACGAACGCCTTGCTGGTGCTGGCGTTGCTGGTCCAGTCCTCGCAGGTCATGCCGGCCGCGACCGTGCCGTCGGCGTTCGAGCCGGTCAGGATGTCGTGCTCGTTCGGCGCGTCGCCGCGGCCTTTCACCGGGTCGCCCTTTTCGGTGAGTGCGGTTTCTTTGCTGATCTTGTTGGCATCGCCGTGCAGCTCGTCGACGGTGCTGGCGATCAGCTCGCCCTTGGCATTGTGCCACGGGCCGTCGCCGATCCGATCGCGGGCGTTGACCGAACTGGTGCTGAGATAGGCATGCCAGGTCTTGCCGCCGGCCCCGGCCGCGTCCGCCAGCGACTGGCAATGCGCGTCGGCCCCATCGAGCCCGCCGAGATTGGCGCCGTCACCCGGACTCGCGCTGGTGACGAAGAAGCTCATGCTGGTGTCCTGCGCCTGGACCGCGCCGGCGCCGAGGATCAAGGCGAGACAGGCGAGACCGCCGAACAGCGTCTTCATGAAATCCTCCCATCCGTGTCTGGAGGGATGGATCATGGCCCGGCGTGGTTGCGCGCCGGGATCACAAGACGGTGAGCACCTACCTCGAGCCGCCGACGCTCGCCTCGCGGCGCGCGATGTAGATCGTGCTGGCAACGATGAGCGCCGCGCCGGCCAGGGTCCAGGCGTCCGGCACTTCCGCGAAGAAGACGAGGCCGAACAGGGCGGAGAACAGCAGGCGCGAGTAGTCGAACGGCGCGACTGCGGAGGCCTCGCCGGCGCGGAACGCCAGAATCCACCAGTATTGCGACAGCGCCCCGGTGGTGCCGATCGCGGCCAGCAGCATCCAGGTCTGCGGGCTCGGCCAGGTCCAGTGCGGAATTGCCAGCATCAGCGCGATCGGCGAGGACACCAGTCCGAAATAGAACAGCATGGCGAGCGGCCGCTCATAGGCCGGCAGCTTCTTCAGCACCGTGATCAGGATCGCGATGCACAAGGCATCGCCCAGCGCGAACAGGCCGTTGGGATCGAACGCCTCGGTGCCCGGGCGCATCATCACCAGCACGCCGAGGAAGCCGACGAAGGTCGCCGTCCAGCGGCGCCAGCGCACTGTCTCATGCAGGATGAAGACCGCCAGCACGATCGCGAACAGTGGCTTGGAGAAGCTGAGCGCGTTATACGCCGCGAGCTCCATGCGGCTGAGCCCGAAATAGGCGCAGCCCATTGCGGTCGCCCCAAGGATGCCGCGCCAGGCATGCATGCCGAAATGCCTGGTGCGCAGCGCGGTGGGGCCGTACCAGGCGATCATCGGCATCAGCACCAGCAGGCCGAAGAAGCAGCGGAAGAAGGTGATCTCGAACGGGCTGACCTCGCGCGCCGCGAACTTCACGAAGGTCGCCATCACCGAGAAGCCAAGGCAGGACAGCAACAGCCACAAGGCGCCCTGCAGGTTCGGGCTCAGCCGTGACCAGCGCTCGCGCGGCAGCGTCAGGGTCATGCAGCGTCCCGGTCCACCGGCCGCGCCGGATCGCCGGATGCCACCACCGCCTCGCGCGCGGCGCGCTGGTTCAGCATCGCCTCGCGCCGCGCGATGTAGATGCCGGCCAGCACGATGATGCCGGAGCCGGTCAAGGTGTAGGCATCCGGCCGCTCTGCGAAGGCGAAGATGCCGATCACGATCGTGAAGATGAGGCGCACATAGTCGAACGGCACCACCACCGAGGCGTCGGCCATCGAAATCGCGCGGGTCCAGCACACATGGCCGCAGGTGCCGGCGAGACCCATGCCGATCACGAACACCCAATCGCTTCCTGCCGGCCAGCTCCAGAACGGCAGCGCCGTCACCAGCGACATCGGTGTCAGCAGCAGCACCATGTAGGCGACGATGGCGTTGCTGGGCTCGGTACGCGACATCTGCTTGACCACGATGATGACCAGCGCGGTCAGGAATGCGCCGGCGAGGGCCAGGATCTCTCCGATGCCCAAGCCCATGAGTCCGGGGCGGAGCACGATCAGCACGCCGATGAAGCCAACCGCGGTCGCCGACCAGCGGCGGCGGCGCACCGTCTCGCCCAGCACCAGGGCCGCCATGATGGTGGCGAACAAGGGCGCGGTGAAGCTGAGCGCGGTGGCGTTGGCAAGGGTGAGATAGCTGAGGGACGTGAAGCCGCACAGCATGGAGGTGAGGCTCAAGGCCGACCGCAATGTGAACATGCGGATGCGCGGCCAGGACAATTCGCCCAGTCCCTGGCGGATGAGCCAGGGCATCATGAAGAACAGGCCCCAGAAATTCCGCCAGAAGGTGATGACGAAGCCGTGCAGGTCGCTGGAGAGGAATTTGACCTGCGCGCTGAGCCCGGCGAAGCACAAGCCGGCGAAAATCGTCAAGCCGGCGGCGATCAGCACATGGTTCTGCTGCCCCGGCAGCGCTTTAAACTTGTCAAAGAACATGATGGGTCGGCACATTAGAGAGAAAGGTGCGCCGCCGCCATTGCCGAGCCGGAATTGTGGTCATGCGGCACGCGCAAGGGCTTCGCGAAGGGAGGACTGTCTCGCCTATGGACCAACCGCTGTGGCGGCCGTCGCCCGCTGCGATCGCCGAGTCGAACATGGCGAAGTTCCGCGCCAGGGTGGCGCGCGACTGCTCGGTGGAGTTGCCTGATACCGACGCGCTTTGGCGCTGGTCGGTCGACGATATCGATCGGTTCTGGCTGACGCTCTGGCGGTTCTGCGACGTGATCGGGGAGACCGGGGCGGTGACCCTCAAGGACCGCGGCAGGATGCCGGGCGCCCAGTTCTTCCCCGACGGTCGGCTGAACTACGCCGAGAACATGCTGCGCTTCTCTGCCAAGAGCGGGACCGGGGCCGGCGAGGGCGACGCCATCGTGTTCTGGGGCGAGGACAAGGTGAAGCGCCGGCTCAGCCATGCCGAGCTGCACGACCGGGTCAGCCGGCTGGCGCAGCACCTCCGCGCGCTGGGGCTGAAGCCGGGCGACCGCGTCACCGGCTTCGTGCCGAACGCGCCGGAGGCGGTGATCGGGGCGCTCGCCGCCGCTGCGATCGGCTGCATCTGGTCGTCCTGCTCGCCGGATTTCGGCGTGCAGGGCGTGCTCGACCGCTTCGGCCAGATCGAGCCCAAGGTGCTGATCACCGCCGACGGCTATTGGTACGGCGGCAAGCAGTTCGATTCGATCGCGCGGGTCGCGGAATTCTCGGCGAAGCTGCCGAGCCTGCAGCAGATCCTGGTGTTCCCGTATCTCAGCGACAAGCCGGACCTCTCCAGGCTGCCGAAAGGCAAGCTGCTGCCCGAAGCGCTGGCCGCCTATCCGGGCGGCGCCATTGCGTATGAGCGCGTGCCTTTCAACCATCCGCTGTTCATCATGTATTCCAGCGGCACCACCGGCGTGCCTAAGTGCATCGTGCATGGCCAGGGCGGCACCTTGTTGCAGCATTTGAAGGAGCATCGCCTGCATGGCGACGTGCGTCCGCACGACCGCGTGTTCTATTTCACCACCTGCGGCTGGATGATGTGGAACTGGCTGATCTCCGGCCTCGCCTCCGACGCGACGCTGCTGCTCTATGATGGCTCGCCGTTCGCGGCCGGCGGCAACATCCTCTACGACTATGCGGAGGCGGAGCGCTGCACGTTGTTCGGCACCTCGGCCAAATACATCGACGCCTGCGCCAAGCAAGGGCTGGACCCGATCCGCACCAACGATCTTTCTACCGTGCGCATGATCACCTCGACCGGCTCGCCACTGGCGCCGGAAGGGTTCGACTGGGTCTACCAGCATGTCAAAAAGGATGTGTGCTTGAGCTCGATCTCCGGCGGCACCGACATCGTCTCCTGCTTCATGCTCGGCAACCCGACCGGCCCGGTGTGGCGCGGCGAGATCCAGATGCGCGGCCTCGGCATGAAGGTCGAGGTCTGGGACGACGAGGGCA
>DATFDU010000405.1:0-4626 GCA_035251915.1 Dongiaceae bacterium
GCGCCGCATCGGCTCAAGGGCGCGTTCATCCACGGTGGGCAGGAGCATTTCTACCTGGAAGGCCAGGTCTCGCTGGCGGTGCCGATGGAGGACGGCGACGTCATCGTCCATTGCTCGACCCAGCATCCGAGCGAAGTGCAGCACAACGTCGCCCACGTGTTGGGCCGGCCGAACAACGCCGTGACGGTGGAGTGCCGGCGCATGGGCGGCGGCTTCGGCGGCAAGGAGACTCAAGGGTCGCAGTGGGCTGCAATCGCCGCGTTGGCCGCGATCAAGCTGAAGCGGCCGGTGAAATGCCGGCTGGACCGCGACGACGACATGATCGCGACCGGCAAGCGCCACGATTTCCGCATAGGCTACGACGTCGGTTACGACGACCAGGGCAACATCCTCGGCATCGCCTTCGACCATGCGGCGCGCTGCGGCTATTCGGCGGACCTGTCCGGCGCCATCGCCGACCGCGCCATGTTCCATGCCGACAACGGCTATTTTTTCGAGGCGGTCAAGATCCGCTCGCAGCGCTGCAAGACCAATACGGTGTCCAACACCGCCTTCCGCGGCTTCGGCGGGCCGCAAGGCATGCTGGGGATCGAGGAGGTGCTGGATGCGATCGCGCGCGAGCGCGGGCTTGATCCGCTCGACGTGCGGCGGATCAACCTCTACGGCGATGCGCCACGGAACGTCACGCCCTTCCACATGGAAGTCGAGGACAACATCCTGCCGGAGTTGATCACGCAGCTTGAGGAAAGCAGCGGGTATCGCGCACGGCGGCAGGAGATTACGCAGTGGAACCGGCAGAATGCGTATCTCAAGAAGGGCATCGCGCTGACGCCGGTGAAGTTCGGCATCTCCTTCACCACCTCCCACCTCAACCAAGCCGGCGCGCTGGTGCACGTCTATACCGACGGCAGCGTCCACCTGAACCACGGCGGCACCGAGATGGGGCAGGGTTTATTCATCAAGGTCGCGCAGGTGGTGGCGGAGGAGTTCCAGATCGACCTCGACCAAGTGAAGATCACGCCCACCAGCACCGGCAAGGTGCCGAACACCTCGGCGACCGCCGCCTCGTCCGGCTCCGACATGAACGGCATGGCGGCGCAGGCGGCGGCGCGCAAGATCAAGCACCGCCTGACCGAGTTCGCCGCCGAGAAATACAAGGTGAAGGCGGAGGATATCGCCTTCTTGCCCAACCGCGTGCGGATCGGCAACCAGGAAGTCCCGTTCAAGGACCTAGTGAAGCAGGCCTACATGGGCCGCGTGTCGCTCAGCGCCACCGGCTACTACCGCACGCCCAAGATCCACTATGACCGCGAGACCGCCAGCGGGCGGCCGTTCCTCTATTTCGCCTACGGCGCGGCCGTCAGCGAGGTGATGATCGATACGCTGACCGGCGAATACACGCTGACCCGCGTCGACATCCTGCATGATGCCGGCAAGTCGCTGAACCCGGCGATCGATCTCGGCCAGGTCGAAGGCGGCTTCATCCAGGGCATGGGCTGGCTGACCAGCGAGGAGCTCTTCTTCGACGAGCAGGGCCGGCTGCGCACCCATGCGCCGAGCACCTACAAGATCCCGACCTGCGCCGACCGGCCGGCGGATTTCCGTATGCAGCTGCTGGAGCGGCCGAACCGCGAGGAGACCATCCATCGCTCCAAGGCGGTGGGCGAGCCGCCGCTGATGCTGGCGATCTCGGTGTTCCGCGCGATCTCCGACGCTGTTGCCAGCGTCGCGGATTATCGCGTGCTGCCGCGCCTCGATGCGCCGGCGACGCCGGAGCGCGTGCTGTTCGCGATCGAGGAGCTGCAGGCGCGGGTGGAGGCAGCGGAATGAGCTGGCTGACCGCCGCTCAGGACTGCATCGCCGCCGGCGACAAGGCGGTGCTGGTCACGGTCGCGGAAGCCAAGGGGTCCACGCCGCGCGAATCCGGCGCCAAGATGCTGGTGCGCGAGCACGACATCGTCGGCTCGGTCGGCGGCGGGCAGCTGGAGCTGCTGGCGATCGACCAAGCGCGCCGCATGATGGCGGACGGCGCGAAGCGGCCGGACCTGATCCGCTACTCACTCGGGCCGGACCTCGGCCAATGCTGCGGCGGTGCGGTGCGTTTGCTGCTGGAGCCGTTGTCTCAGACCGACCGCCGCTGGCTGACCAAATGGCAGACGGTCTTGTCCGGCCCCGACGCATACCTCCTGACGACCAGCAACAGCGGCGAGAAGAGCTGGACCGGCGCAGATCGCACGGAGGAAGGGGCGAGGGTCATCGAGGGCCCGGCTTGGCGGGTGGCCGAGACCATCCGCAGCACGTCGCGCCCCGTCTGGCTGTTCGGCGCGGGTCACGTCGGTCGGGCTTTGGCCAAGGTGCTGGCCGAGCTGCCGTTCGACGTGACGTGGCTCGACAGCCGCTTCGATGGCTTTCCGGAGGAGATTCCGGCCGACATGCGCCATATCGCTGCGCCGCGCCTGGCGGAGAAGGTCGATGAAGCGCCGCCGGCGACTCTGTTCCTGGTGCTCACTCATTCCCATCAGCTCGACCTCGACATCTGCGATCGCGTGCTGCGGCGCGGCGACTTCGCGTTCCTCGGCCTGATCGGCAGCGCGACCAAGAAGGCGCGGTTCCTGAGCACGCTCAAGGGACGCGGCCATGCGCCGGCCGTGCTGGAACGGCTGGTCTGCCCGATCGGGCTTGCCCAGATTCCGGGCAAGCAGCCCATGGCGATCGCAGTGGCGAGCGCGGCGCAGTTGCTGGCGCTGCCGGCGGTGCAGGAAATCGCGACAGAACACGAACAATCCACAGGGAACCAACGCGGGGCCGGATGACTCCCGGCACCACGCCCGGTAAAACTGCAGCATAAGCAGAGGGGGACATGACAGGGCAGGCGGAAACGAACAGGGCGGCGGGGACTGGTATCCCGCTCTTGTCGCTCAGCGGCATCGTGAAGCAGTTCCCTGGCTGCCTCGCCAACGACCGCGTCGATCTGACGGTCCTGCCCGGCGAGATCCATGCCCTGCTCGGCGAGAACGGTGCCGGCAAGAGCACGCTGGTCAAGATCATCTATGGCGTGCTGAAACCGGATGCCGGCGAGATCCGCTGGCAAGGCCAGCCCATCGTCGTGCAGAACCCGAACCATGCGCGCCGGCTCGGCGTCGGCATGGTGTTCCAGCACTTCTCCTTGTTCGAGGCGCTGACGGTCTCGGAGAACATCGCGCTCGGTTTGACCGACGCCGCCGACCGCAAGGGGTTGCGTGCGCGCATCGCGGAAATCTCCAAGGCCTATGGTTTGCATCTCGATCCGGACAAGGCGGTGCACGACCTCTCGGTCGGCGAGCGGCAGCGGATCGAGATCGTGCGCTGCCTGCTGCAGAAGCCGAAGCTGCTGATCATGGACGAGCCAACCTCGGTGCTGACGCCGCAGGAGGTGGAGCGCCTGTTCGAGACGCTGCGCCGGCTGGCCAAGGAACGCTGCGCCATTCTCTATATCAGCCACAAGCTGGAAGAGATCCGCGCCCTGTGCGAGCGCGCCACCATCATGCGCCTAGGCAAGGTGGTAGCGCATTGCGATCCGCGCCAGGAAACGGCGAAGCACTTGGCCGAGCTGATGATCGGCACCGAGCTGAAGGCCGCCAGCCATCATGCCCGCAACGAGGCCAATGGCGGACCCCGCCTCGAGGCGAGGAACCTGAACCTGAAGTCCGAGCAGCAGTTCGGCACCGACCTCAAGGGCGTCAGCTTTGCGGTCAAGGGCGGGGAGATCCTCGGCATCGGCGGCATCGCGGGCAACGGGCAAGCTGAGTTGATGGCCGCGCTCTCCGGCGAGATGCTGGCGGCGGCGCCGGATGCGATCGTGATCGACGGCGTGGCAGCTGGAAGGCTGGGCCCGCGCGAGCGGCGCGGCCTTGGCGGTTGCTTCGTGCCGGAGGAGCGCAATGGCCACGGGGCGGTGCGCGACATGTCGCTGGCGGAGAACGCCTTCCTGTCCGCTCATGTGCGCCGCGCGCTGGCGCGCCACGGGCTGATCGATGCCGGCAAGGCGGCCGGCTTTGCCGACGACGTGATCAAGAGCTTCGACGTGCGCACCACGGGATCGGCGGCCGAGGCGCGTTCGCTGTCCGGCGGCAACCTGCAGAAGTTCATTGTCGGGCGCGAGGTGAAGCAGAGCCCAAGCGTACTGGTGGTCTCGCAGCCGACCTGGGGCGTCGATGCGGGCGCGGCGGCGGCAATCCACCAGGCGCTGATCGACCTTGCCGATAACGGCGCGGCCGTGATCGTGATCTCGCAGGACCTCGACGAGATCTTCTCGCTGGCGGACCGGATCGCAGTGATCGCCGAAGGCAGGCTGTCGCAGGCGATTCCGATCGCGGAGGCATCGGTCGAGCAGATCGGCTTGCTGATGGGCGGCACGCACGGCGCGAAGGCAGCGGCTGCAGCGGATTTAGGGCAGGGCTCTCGGATATGATCGTCCAAGTGAATATCCAAGCCAGAAGGAATGCCCCTTCCCCCCTTGCGGGGGAAGGATGCGTAGCCTTAGCGAGGCGTGAGCCGAGCTTAGGCGAAGCTGGATGGGGGGTGGCGTGGCGCGAGCCGCGCGCGCTCGCCAGAGCGCCACAACTGTACAGCACCTCGCGATCGACA